>DATNCB010000863.1:0-2468 GCA_035571715.1 Ramlibacter sp. | reverse complement strand
GTGACTTCGACGCCTTCCACGATCTTCACGCCGCGCTGGCGTGCGCCCTTGGCCAGCGACATGCACAGATCGGCCGGGTTGGCCTTGCCGTCGCCGGGCAGCCAGAGCGCGCCCTGCAGGTCGTCGGTGCGCATGATCGGGTACTTGCCGCCGGCCTCGCCCGGTGAGATTTCGTGGCACTCGACGCCGAAGCTGCGCGCCAGTGCCAGCTGTTTCTTGAGCACCTTCATGCGCTCGGGCGTGCGTGCCACGTTGACACTGCCGCATTGCTTCCAGCCGGTGGCCAGGCCCGTCTCGGCTTCCAGCGTCGCGTACAGCTCGATGCCGTACTTGCTCATCTGCGTCATGTTGCGGTTCGGCCGCATCTGGCCCACCAGGCCGGCCGCGTGCCAGGTGGTGCCACTGGTGAGCTTGCCTTGCTCGAGCAGCAGCACGTCGGCCTGCCCGAGCTTGGCCAGGTGATAGGCCGTCGAGCAGCCGACGATGCCGCCGCCGACGACCACGATCCGGGCGCTGGAAGGCAATGACATTGACGTCTCCTGTGCTCCTAACCCATTCGCAAAGCCATCACGCCCGCGACGATTGCGGCAGTGCCGGCGGCGCGGCGCAGGTTGAAGGCCTCTTTCAGGAACCAGGTTCCCAGCAGCGCGGCGAACAGTACCGAGGTTTCGCGCAGCGCCGCCACGGTGGCGACCGGTGCCCGCGTCATGGCCCACAGCGCGATGCCGTAGGAGCCGAGCGAAGCCGCGGCGCCGAGCGTCGCCACCGGCCAACGGCCGCGCGCATAGGGCCAGGCCTTGGCCCCGCCGCGGCGCGCGAACACCATTAGCGCAAACGGCCAGCCGTCGAGCACGAACAGCGCGAGCACGTATTGCAGCGGATTGCCGCTGGCGCGGGCGCCCAGCGCGTCTACGATGGTGTAGATCGCGATCACCACGGCGTTGCCCAGCGCGAAGCCGACAGCGCGCGGTGAATCCAGGGCGTGGCGCGACAGCCCCAGCGCCAGCACGCCGCAGCTCACGCCGATCACTCCGGCCCAGGACAGCGGCGACAACGTCTCGCCCACCGCCGCCGCGGCCGACAGCGCCACCAGCAGCGGCGCCGTGCCGCGCATCAGCGGGTAGGTCAGGCCCAGGTCGCCATGCTTGTAGGCGCCCGTGAGCGCAATGTAATAGCCGATGTGGATCACTACCGACGACAGGATGAACGGCCAGGAGGCAGCCGTCGGCCAGCCGACGATCAGGGCGAGCGGCAGCGCCACGAAAGAACCCAGCAGCGGGATCATCGCGGTGTCCATGGCCTTGTCGCTGCTGGATTTGACCAGCGCGTTCCAGCTCGCATGCAGCAGCGCGCCAAACAGCACCGCTGTGACCACCGGCCAGGTCAGCGTCATCTAGGGCCTGCTAACACTGTTTTTGGCAGTGCGAACGTGGCTATAACCGCGCCAATCTAGGCGCGCGACGACGCCAAGGCTGGACGCCTTGGCTAGGAGCGTAACAACGAGTGGCGCGGTTATAGCCACGTTCCCTCCGGGTTGCGGGCCAAAACGGCCAATCGCGTTGTTACGGCGGCTGGCCGCACGTCAAGTGCGGCTGCACCGCCGCGCCTAGCGCTTGACCGTTTTGACTCGCAACGCATCTGTCAAAAACAGTGTTAACAGGCCCTCGCCATGACGCAGCGGCGCGCGCGCTCCAGGTAGTGGGCAAGCGCAGGCGTGGCCAGGCCCGCGGTCTTGGCCTGGTCGTCCCACACCCGCAGCCGCACGGCCTGCACGGCGCCGTCTTGGGCGATGAAGGATTCGGCCTGCCGCGCGCTGAAGATGCCGCCCTGCAATGCGAGCGAACGCTTCGAGTCATCCGACAGTGCGGCGAAGTAACCCGGACGCACCGCGCACAGGTAGCGCTTGGCGTCGACATGCAGCTTGATGGGCTCGATCACGGCGTCGCCGAAGAGGCCGCGCAGGAACGGCAGGGCGCGGTACTGGTGTGCGTCGTCCACTCCTTCCAGTGTTGGCGTCGCGCCGAGGTCGTGCAACAGATGTCCCAGGTCGTGCAATAGCGCCGCCGTCACCAGTTCGTCGCCGGCATTCCCGGATTCCGCGAGCAAGGCGCATTGCAGCGCGTGCTCGAGCTGCGTCACCGGCTCGCCCGAATACTGCTGCGCCCCGCGGCTGGCGAACAGCTGCTCGATGTCGGCGAGCGTCATGGCCATCAGCGTTTCCCGGTCTTGGCCCTGGCGGTCCGATGGCGCTCGCGCTCCTGTCTGCGCAGGTCGTTTTCGATCGTGCGCTTCTTGCTGTCCATCACGTGATCGAACATCGCCTTGCCGGCTGCCTGCGGGTCGCCCGAAGCAATGGCCTTGATGATCTGGCGGTGCTCGCTGGCCGAGATCGGCAACAGCCAGCCATCGGCCAGGTTCAGGCGGCGGAACAGCGACAGCTCCTTGATCAGCTTGCGGTAGAAGCCGGT
>DATNCB010000862.1:0-1840 GCA_035571715.1 Ramlibacter sp. | reverse complement strand
CCCGACCGCGAGCAGCTCGAACGCAAGCTCGCCTCCACCTCGACGCTGATCGAAAGCTCTTCCGGCGCCAAGCAGATCGACTCGAGCGGTGTCGCCGGCGCGCAGTCACAGCGCGCCCGCGCCCGCGACCTGCACCGCCAGGCCGGCGAGGCGCTGCGGGCCGGCCAGCTCGAGGCCGCCGCCAAGCTGCTCGACGACGCGTCGCGCGCGATGTTCGAGGGCGTGCGCTTGGCCGCGCCGGAACAGGTCGTGAACGGCAAGCAACGCGCCGATTTCGATGCGCGGATGGAGTCCACGCGCGCCTTGCTCGACGCGCAGAAACGCATCGCCGCCGAAAAAAGCGCCGGCGCCGCGGCCGGCGAGCTGTCGCGGCGCGTCGAGTCGCTGATGGCCGAAGCCAGCGAACTGGCCCGCGCGAGCCGCCTGGCCGATGCACGGCGCACGCTCGACCAGGCGTACCTTGCGGTCAAGGCCGCCATCGGCAATCTGCGCGGCGGCGAGACGGTGGTGCGTTCGCTGAACTTCGGGAGCAAGGCAGAAGAATATGCCTACGAGATCGACCGCAACGACACGCACCTGATGCTGGTGCAGATGCTGCTCAAGGAAAAGCGCGGCAGTGCAGCCGACACCATGGTGGACCAGTCGGTCGCCGCGGCGGGCAAACTGCGTGCCCAGGCCGAGCAAGAGGCTTCGCGGCGCGATCACGAGACGGCCGTGCGGACGCTCGAACAGTCCACGCGCGAATTGGTCAAGGCCATCCGCGGCGCAGGCGTCTACATACCGGGATGAGAATGTCCGCGGGCGCCCGGCAATGCGATCCCTCCAGCCGCATGGCCGCGCTCCGGCGCATGTCCAGGAAGGTGCGGCTGGCAATCGCGCTGCTGCTGGCGCTGCTGTCGGCGCTCGCGCTGGCCGCCACCGCGCAGTGGCTGGCGATTGCCGCCGACGGCGTGCACGACCCGGCCGGCCCGGCCATCGGCGTGCTGCAGGAACCGCGCGAAGCGTTTGCCAGCTTGCCGCCCGATACAGCCGGCAACCTGGTGCGGTGGATGCAGGCGCTCGACCAGGGCAATATCCGGCCGCGCACCAATATCCAGCCCGAGACGCTGGTGAAGTTGCGCACGACCCAGGTGTTGCTGAAAAACACCGGCGAAATGCCGCTGGTGCTGTTCCCGCATCGCCAGCACACCGCCTGGCTCGACTGCTCCAATTGCCACGACCAGCTGTTCGCGCAGACGGCCGGCGCCACGCGCATCAACATGTTCCTGATCCTGCAAGGGGAGAAATGCGGCCTGTGCCACGGTGCGGTGGCATTCCCGCTGACCGAGTGCACGCGCTGCCACAGCGTCGCCCGCGGCAGTGCCGAGCACCTCGAATGGGGCAAGTCGCTGGTGCGCGAGGGACCTCGTTCATGAGGCTGGACGCTGGGGTGCTGCTGCTGTGCCTCGCGTTTGCCGGGCCGGCGCACAGCGAGTACGGCGACGTCGTGATCGACCTCAATTCGAGCAAGGAGGGCGTGCGGCCAGTGGTCTTTCCGCACTGGTTCCATCGCATCCGCTATCGCTGCAAGGTGTGCCATTTCGAGCTCGGCTTCAAGATGCGCGCCGGCGCCAACCTCGTCTTGATGAAAGACGTCATCGACGGAAAGTTTTGCGGCATGTGCCACAACGGCCAGGTCGCCTGGGCCGCCGACCGTTGCGACCTGTGCCATTCCGGCAAGCCCGGCATTCCCGCGGGCATCCGCGGATCCAGTGAAACCAAGGGTCCGGGCAAATGGTGACTTCCTTGCGCCGGCGCGCGCTCGCATTGGGTGGCACCGGCCTGGCGCTGGGCCTTGGCG
>DATNCB010000861.1:0-5144 GCA_035571715.1 Ramlibacter sp. | reverse complement strand
TTTTCCTGGATTTCAGAAATCTCTGACATGACGTGCTACGGGAAGACCCTGGTATGAGGCATTAAAATCGACGGGCAGCCGAGAGTGAGGGGCAGAACCGAAACTCTGTCCGCTAGTCGCAGACTACAACAAGCCCGGCGCCTCCTGCTACCGACAACTTCCAAGGAACCCCATGTCTCTGTTCACCGCTGTCGAAATGGCCCCGCGCGACCCGATCCTGGGCCTGAACGAACAGTTCAACGCGGACACCAACCCGCACAAAGTCAATCTCGGCGTAGGGGTGTACTACGACGATCACGGCAAGCTGCCGCTGCTCGAATGTGTGCATGCGGCCGAAAAACAGATGATGCATGCACCCAAGGCGCGCGGCTACCTGCCGATCGACGGGATCGCAGCCTACGACTCGGCCGTCAAGAACCTGGTATTTGGGGCCGAAAGTGAGCCCGTCAAGACCGGCCGTGTCGCCACGGTGCAAGCGCTGGGTGGGACCGGCGGGCTGAAGGTCGGCGCCGACTTCATCAGGAAGCTCAACCCGAAAGCCAAGGTGCTCATCAGCGACCCGAGCTGGGAGAACCACCGCGCCCTGTTCAGCCAGGCCGGCTTCACGGTGGAAAGCTACCCGTACTACAACGCGGCCAAGCGCGGCATCGATTTCGACGGGATGCTGACGGCGCTGAATGTGGCGCCCGAAGGCACCGTCGTCGTGCTGCACGCCTGTTGCCACAATCCGACCGGCTACGACATTACGCCGGCGCAATGGGATCAGGTGATCGCCGCCGTGAAGGCACGCAAGCTCGTGCCGTTCCTCGATATGGCGTACCAGGGTTTCGGCTACGGCATCACGGAAGACGGCGCCGTCATCGGCAAGTTCGTCGCCTCGGGCCAGAATTTCTTCGTCTCGACCTCTTTCTCCAAGAGCTTCAGCCTGTACGGCGAACGGGTGGGCGCGCTGTCGGTGCTGTGCCAGGACAAGGAAGAGGCCGGCCGTGTGATGTCGCAGCTGAAGATCGTGATCCGCACCAACTACAGCAATCCGCCCACGCACGGTGGCCAGATCGTGGCGACGGTGCTCAACACGCCTGAGCTGCGCGCTGTCTGGGAAAAGGAGCTGGGCGAGATGCGCCTTCGCATCAAGCAGATGCGCATCGCCCTGGTCGAAAAACTCAAGGCGGCAGGCGTGAAGCAGGACATGAGCTTCATCACCCAGCAGATCGGCATGTTCAGCTATTCGGGCCTGACGAAGGACCAGATGGTGCGGCTGCGCAACGAGTTCGGCGTCTACGGCACCGACACCGGCCGCATGTGCGTGGCAGCGCTGAACAGCAAGAACATCGATCACGTCTGCGCGTCGATCGCGAAGGTGATCCAGTAGGCGCAGCGGCTGGGTCATCCCGGCGCAGGCCGGGATCCACTGCTATCCCCAGACCGCCGATCGCATCGAGATCGACGCCCCCTGGTAGCCGGTGTTGAAGAAACGCATCGGCTCACCGGAGTCCGCCGCGCCGGCGGCGTACAACAGCGGCAGGTAATGGTCGTAGGTCGGATGCGCCAGCTGCGCGACCGAGCCCAGCTTCTGGAAGTCCGCCAGTGCGGCGAGATCGCCACCTTCCATCTGGCCGGCGATCTTGTTGTCGAATTCGACGGCCCAATCGTAGGCCTGGTCTGGCGCCGCATCGAAGCGCGCAGCCCGCAGGTTGTGCACGATGTTGCCGCTGCCGACGATCAGCACGCCGCGTTCGCGCAGTGGTGCCAGTTGCCGGCCCAGTGCGAAATGCTCGTCGGGCGGCCGCGCATAGTCCATGCTGAGCTGGATCACCGGGATGTCGGCCTGCGGGAACATGGGCTTGAGCACCGACCAGGTGCCGTGGTCCAGACCCCAGTCCTGCGTGTCAAGACCAAGCGGTGGCTCGGCGATGCTGCGGCTGATTTCCTGCGCCGCATCCGGCGCTCCAGGCGCGGGGTACTGCTGATCGAACAACTCCTGCGGAAAACCGCCGAAGTCATGGATCGTCCTGGGCTTGTCCATCGCCGTGAGCCACCATCCGCGTGAGAGCCAGTGGGCCGAAATGCACAGGATCAGTTGCGGCCGCGGCAGCTGCTGGCCGAACTGCGTGCCCAGCGCTTGCCAGCTGCGCCGGTACTCGTTGTCTTCGATGGCGTTCATCGGGCTGCCATGACCCACGAACAGGACCGGCATGCGGTCGGATTTCTTGAACATATTTGACGGAATTCGCTTTCATTACGCGGAACTGACGGGGATTAGGTGTCCCTCACTCATTGTGGTTTCTCCCGTTACGCGGCCGTGTTACAGATGCTATATTGCAGTGCAACAAAAGGACCATCCAGATGCTTTACCAGATCTACGAAACCCAACGGTCCATGATGGAACCGTTCGCGGACTTCGCCCAGGCGGCATCCAAGCTGTACAGCAACCCATTGTCGCCGTTCGGCCAGAACCCTTTCGCCCAGCGGGTATCGGCCAGCTACGACATGATGTACCGCTTGTGGAAGGACTATGAGAAGCCCCAGTTCGGCATCACTACCGTCAATGTCGAGGGCACGCCCGTGGCCATCCACGAGCGGGTCGAAATCGACAAGCCGTTCTGCGAGCTACGCCGCTTCAAGCGCTTCACCGATGATCCCGCGACGCTGACCCGGCTGAAGGGCCAGCCGGCCGTGTTGATCGTTGCGCCGTTGTCGGGCCACTACGCCACGCTGTTGCGCGATACGGTGCGCACCATGCTCAAGGACCACAAGGTCTACGTCACCGACTGGAAGAACGCCCGGCTCGTCCCCTTGGAGGCAGGCGAATTCCACCTGGATGACTACGTTCACTATGTGGAGGAGTTCATCCGCCACCTGCAGGGCATCTACGGCAATTGCCATGTGATCAGCGTCTGCCAGCCGACCGTGCCGGTTCTGGCCGCCGTGTCGCTGATGGCCTCGCGCGGCGAAGTCACACCGCTCACCATGACCATGATGGGCGGCCCCATCGATGCTCGCAAGTCGCCTACCGCGGTGAACAACCTGGCGATGAACAAGAGCTACGAGTGGTTCGAGAACAACGTTGTCTACCGCGTCCCCACCAATTTCCCGGGCGCCGGCCGGCGTGTCTACCCGGGCTTCCTGCAGCACTCGGGTTTCGTGGCGATGAACCCCGATCGCCACATGTCGAGCCACTACGACTACTTCAGGAACCTGATCAAGGGCGACGACGCGAGCACCGACGCGCACCGCAAGTTCTACGACGAGTACAACGCCGTGCTCGACATGGACGCTGACTACTACCTCGAAACCATCCGCGTCGTGTTCCAGGAATTCGCGCTGGTCAACGGCACGTGGGACGTGATCAGCGACGACGGGGACCTCGAGCGCGTGCGCCCCGAAGACATCAAGACGACGGCGCACTTCACGATCGAAGGCGAGCTGGATGACATCTCCGGCGCAGGGCAGACCGAAGCCGCTCACGCCCTCTGCTACAACATACCGAAGTCGCGCCAGAAGCACCTGGAAGTCAAGGGCGCCGGCCACTACGGCATTTTCAGCGGCCGCCGCTGGCGCGAGTCCGTGTACCCGCAAGTACGCGATTTCATCCTGCAGTTCAACGAGGGGCCAAGCGTGCCGGCCAACGGCAAACGCTCGACCGCGGCGGCGGCAGCGCCCCCGAGAAAGTCGGGCCGGCAACGGTCAATTGCCTGAGGTGAACCAGCTGGCCGCGCGGCTTCACGCCGTCCTGCCTCAAACCCAGTGCACCCGCTGCGGTTACCCCGACTGCGCGGGCTATGCCCAGGCCATCGCTGCAGGCGAGGCTGAAATCAACCAATGCCCACCTGGCGGCGCCGAGGGCGTCGCGCGGCTGGCCGCCCTCACCGGCCGCGCGCCAGTACCCTTGAATCCCGCCAATGGCGCCGAAGCCCCGCGCACGGTGGCCGTGATCGATGAAGCCTGGTGTATCGGCTGCACACTCTGCATCGAGGCCTGTCCCACCGATGCGATCCTGGGCAGCAACAAGCTCATGCACACCGTCATCGAGCCCTATTGCACGGGTTGTGAGCTGTGCGTTCCGGTTTGCCCGGTCGATTGCATCAGCCTGGAAAAAGTTACCGCTGACCGCACCGGATGGCAGGCCTGGTCGCAGGCGCAAGCGGCGCAGGCACTGGAGCGTTACCAGGCGCGCTGCGAGCGGCTCGAACGCGAGGACAGAGAGCAGGTTTCGCCGGAGCCTGAAGGCGATCGCAAACGCACGGTGATCGAGGCCGCGCTGGCGAAGGCCAGAGCGCGCAAGGCGCCTTAGCCCCTAGACCCTACCCGAGTGCGTCGTTCACCTGTTCGTTGAACTCCGCCATGCTGACTGCGTTGCCGATTTCGCGCGGCAGCGCGTCGCGAACGGAAAAGACCCCCAGGATCTTCGCTGCCCCATCGACGATGGGCAGGTGCCGGAAGCCCCGCTCGATCATGATGACAACCGCATCCGACACTTGGGTCTCCGGCGGCACGCACAAGGGATTGGGCGTCATCACGTCGGACAGCTTCGTCTTGGCGGGATCCAGCGCCTTGGCCAGGACGCGCGTCATCAGGTCGCGTTCGGTGACGATGCCCAGTAACTTGCCCGGCAGGTCCATGACCAGCACGCTGCCGCAGTTGGCTCGGCTCATGATGCAGGCTGCCTCCCACACGCTGGCGTTGGGTCCCAGGCTCAGGACATGCTTTTGGGACATGGATTGGAAAACAGTGCGTTCATTCATGATGCGCCCCTTGCAGGTGATGATGTGGCGTCCCTCTCCTGGCCATGTTGCCGCTACCGCAGGGCGGCATTGATGGACTCCAGCGCCTTGGCGCCCGGGCAAAGCTGCCTGGGGCCCAGCGAACTGAGCGGCTTCTGGGTGGTGTTCAGCGCCGTGTGCAGATCGGTGGCCACCGGATCCACATAGAGCAGCCCCGTCACGACCTCGCCGCGGGCCTGATGCGTGTGCATGTAGCTGATGGCACCGTAGCGGTCGGTCGGGTCGTAGTCCTGGTGGAGTTTGCGCAGGCGCAGCTTGGAGCCGTCATGCTGCTGGACTTCGATCACCGCGCCCGGCTCATACTGGGCCGTGATCTCGGCGCGCGGCGTGATGAAGTCGATGCGGCTCACCGCTTCGTTG
>DATNCB010000860.1:0-1471 GCA_035571715.1 Ramlibacter sp. | reverse complement strand
CGTGAGGGTCAATCCACGCCCATCTACTACGCTGCGTTCGTACTCGATCCGGACGGAAACAACATTGAGGCTGTCTTTCGTGGCCAGAGCTGCGCTGCGGCCTGACCCTTCCATCGGAGGGAAGCAATGAGAAAGCTCATCGCCAGCGACAACCCGATTGCGAAGGCGTTCGACAAGGCGACGAAGTACGTCGTCACGCGCAGCCTCTCGCAGCCGAAGGCTCCGGAATCTTACGTTAGCTCGCAGGCCGCGCTTCCTACCAGAACATACCGACGACCTTGCCCCGTTCGTCCAGGTCGATCTTGCAGGAGGAGGGCACTTTTGGCAGCCCCGGCATGGTCAGGATGTCGCCGCAGACCATCACGATGAATTCGGCGCCCGCGGCCAGCCTGACTTCGCGTATGTTGACCTGATGCGCCGTGGGGGCGCCGCGCAACTGCGGATCGGTCGAGAACGAATACTGCGTCTTGGCCACGCAGATCGGGTAGTGCCCGTAACCATCCTCCTGCAGTTTCCTGATCTGGTAGCGGACCTTCGAGTCGGCGGTGATCTCGGTGGCGCCATAGAGCCTGGTCGCAATGGTCTTCATCTTGTCCCACAACGTGGCCGAGTCTTCGTAAAGGAACCTGAAATCCGATGGCGCAGTGGCAATGAGATCGACCACCGCGCGCGCCAGGTCCTCGGCACCGGCGCCGCCCTCGGCCCAATGGCGCGATACCACGACCGGCACTTCGCGCCTCGACATCCTTTGCTTGACCAGCGCGACCTCGTCGTCCGTGTCGCTGGAGAAATGATTGATCGCCACCACGCATGGCAGACCGAAGTGCTGCTGCACGTTGTCGACGTGGCGTTCCAGGTTCGCCATGCCCTTCTCCAGCGCTTGCAGGTTGGGAGTGGCAAGCGCCTTCAGATCGACGCCGCCGTGGTACTTGAGGGCGCGGATGGTCGCGACCATCACGACGGCATCCGGACGCAAGCCGGACTTGCGGCACTTGATGTCGAGGAACTTCTCCGCACCGAGGTCGGCCCCGAAGCCGGCTTCCGTCACCACGTAGTCCGACAGCTTCAATGCGGTCTTCGTCGCCAGGACCGAGTTGCAGCCGTGCGCGATGTTGGCGAACGGGCCGCCGTGAATGAAGGCGGGATTGTTCTCCAGCGTCTGCACCAGGTTGGGCTTGAGGGCGTCCTTCAGCAACACGGCCATGGCGCCGTGGGCATTCAGGTCGCGCGCCCGGACCGGCTTCAGTTCGCGGGTGGAAGCGACGATGATGTTGGCCAGTCGCTCCTTGAGGTTCGTCAGCGACGTGGCAAGGCAAAAGATGGCCATCACTTCCGAGGCCACCACGATGTCGAAGCCGTCCTGACGCGGGAAACCGTTGCCCGGGCCGCCCAGGGAGACGGTAATTTCGCGCAAGGCCCGATCGTTCATGTCGACCACCCGTTTCCAGGTGATCCGGCGCACGTCGATGCC
>DATNCB010000859.1:0-7985 GCA_035571715.1 Ramlibacter sp. | reverse complement strand
CCTTACGGCCATGTACGCGTCTTATTTCGGCCTGAAGCAAGCGCCGTTCTCGATCGCGCCCGACCCGCGCTACCTGTTCATGAGCGAGCGCCACCGCGAGGCGCTGGCGCACCTGCTGTACGGGTTGGGCGGAGGCGGCGGCTTCGTGCTGCTGTCGGGGGAGATCGGCACCGGCAAGACGACGGTCTGTCGGCTGTTCCTGGACCAGGTCCCGGCCAACTGCAACGTCGCCTACATCTTCAACCCCAAACTCACGGTGACCGAGCTGCTGCAGTCGGTCTGCGACGAGTTCCATATCCCGGTGCAAGTCAGGGACGGCCGGCCGGCGACGGTCAAGGACTACCTGGATCCGCTGAACCAGTTCCTGCTCGAAGCCCATGCTGCGGGGCGCAACAACGTCCTCATCATCGACGAGGCGCAGAACCTTTCCGCCGAAGTGCTGGAACAGCTGCGCCTGCTCACGAACCTGGAAACGTCCGAACGCAAGCTGTTGCAAATCATCCTGATCGGTCAGCCCGAGCTGCGCAGCATGCTCGCGCGGCCTGAACTCGAACAGCTGGCGCAGCGCGTCATCGCGCGCTACCACCTCGATGCCCTGACCGCGGCCGAGACCGCGCACTATGTCCAGCACCGCTGCGAGGTCGCCGGCCTGAGCCGGCCGCTGCCGTTCGAGCGCAAGGCCTTGCGCCGCATCCACCAGCTCTCGCGTGGCGTGCCGCGCCGCATCAACCTGCTGTGCGACCGGGCGCTGCTCGGCGCGTTCGCGAACAGCCAGGCGGCAGTGGACCGCGCGACAGTCGACAAAGCCGGGGCCGAAGTATTCGACGCGCCGGTTGCCGCGCCCGCGTCATGGCGGCGGCCGGCGGCCGTCCTCGCCGCAGGATTGGTTGCGGGCGCCGGGCTTCTCGCCATTGCCAATCGCGTGCTGCAGGACCAGCCCGAGTCGCGACCCATGCCCCAACCTGCGCCCGTTGCCGCTGTCGAGCCGCCAGTGGTTGTGCCGGCGGCGGTGGTAGCGGTCGCCGCACCCGCGGTTCCGAAAACCGAACAGGTGCCTCCGGCCCTATTGCGCAACATGGACCAGGCGTGGCGCGAACTCGCGCAGGACTGGAAGGCCGAGGCCGGCGAGGGCGAACCTTGCAGGGCATTGCAGAAAGACCAGCTGAACTGCTTCAGCAAGACGCTGAACCTGGCGTTGATCCGGGAGCTCGGGCGGCCGGGCATCCTCACGCTGGACGCGGGCAGCGCAGCGCCGAGCTATGCCGTGCTCACCGGGCTGACGCGAGACAGCGCGACGTTGCGCGCGGCCGGGACCGAGCAGACCGTTACCCTGGCGGCCCTGGCCGCTCGCTGGCAGGGCGACTTCGCCACCTTGTGGCGCGCGCCACCTGGCTATGACGCCCGCGCGGGGAGCAGCGCGAATCGCGAAACGCTGAACTGGATCGCCGGCCGGCTCGCCGAGGTCAACGGTTCGGCGGTTCCCTCGGGAAAGCACGCGAGCGACGCGGCGCTGCTGAAAACGCAATTGCGCTCCTTCCAGCTCGCCCAGGGCCTGGTTGCCGACGGCCAGGTGGGGCCGATGACCTTCATGCAGCTCAATCGTGTGGCCGGCGTCGAAGAGCCGCGGCTGCGCACCGAACCTTGATATTCCATGTCCTACATCCTCGACGCCCTCAGAAAAGCCGATGCCCAGCGCGAACGCGACCCGGTGCGCGGCATTCACGCCCAGCCGGTGCGGCTCGCGGCCGGCGAGCAGCCGCGCGACGGAAATCGGATGGCCTTCTGGGCGGCGGGCGCGGCAGCGCTCGCGGTGTTGGCGGCCGCGGGCTGGTACCTTTACCGCGACAGCGGTGCGCCTTCGGTCGCCCCACCGCCCGCACGCACCGAGGTTGTGGTCGCACCGCCCGCCACGGCTCCCGCTCCGCCGGTCGTCGTGGCTGCCCCCGAGCCGCCCGCGGCCGCGGTGTTGCCGCCACCTGTCGTGGTCGCGCCGCCGATCGCGGCAGCACATCCCGCTGTCGTAGCGCCTGCGCCTGCAGCAGTGGCGGTACCGGCCACCAAGCAACCGGCCGCGGCGCCCGACGAGGAGGCCCCATCATCCAGGAGCTCGCGTCGCGCTTTGGCAAGGGCGGCAGCTCCTTCGCCGACGCCCGTGCCGCCAGCTCCCGGCGCTCCGTCGCCGGGCGCGGCCCCAGCCGTTGCAGAAACGGCTCCCGTTGCCGGCTTGCCGGCCGATGCTCCCAAGCTGGCGATCAGCGGGGGCGTGTACTCCGCCAACGTGGCTCAGCGGATGCTCATCGTCAACGGGCAGGTCTTCAACGAAGGCAGCGAGATCGGCACTGGTGTCGTGCTCGAAGAGATCAAGCCGAAGTCCGCGGTACTCAAGTTCCGCGGCTCGCGCTACACAGTCACGTACTGAGCGCTAATGGGCTTGCGGCGGCTGGAACACCGACCAGTGGCCGTCCTTGAAAAGATACAGCGCGGAGGACAGGCGAGTGCCCGGGCCGCCCGCGTAGAGCGCGGCAACGCTAAAGCGCAGGCTCGTGACGGCGTCCTCATCCGAAACCGGGGCGTACACCAGGCCGCCCCGGCGCGGGACCGCCACAACCAGGCCCTCGGGATGCTGCGATTGCAGTGAACGCCAGAACTCGCGGTCGAGGAAGTAGCTGCTGTTCAGGTCCGTTGCACGGCCTTGGACCTGCATCAAGTGCCCGCTCCAGGGCTGGGCGGCCGGGGCGCCGTAGACGCGCCGCAGATTCGCAACCGCCAATTTCAGGGCTTCCTCCGGGCTCAGTTGCAGGCGTGCCAGATCCTCCGGGGAGGCGCTTTCCATCTGCTGGCCCTTGTCGAACACGAGCCGGATGTGCATGTCGCCCAGGTATTGGTACCAGCTGGTTTCCACCTCGACCACGCTGCCATCGTCCAATGACGCGCGTATCTTGCCGACTGGCTGCAACGACTCGTCCTGCTTGTTCTCGCCGCGTGATTCGCGCAGCACCACCAGCAGATTGCCGGCGCTGGTGTCCGTCGGCTGCGTCGCCTGTGCTGCCGCGGGCAGCGAAGCGAGCGCGAGGCATGAAAGCACCAGGCACGTCATCAAGACATTCCGCACGCGGAATTTCCTCGTCATGTATTTCCCCTCGTTGTATCGTTCATCGTGCATCCACGGTTGGCTTGATGCAACGGCCAATTACCTCGATCGAGAAATAAGTCGCGGTTGTTACTTGTCCAGTCGGTACGAGGCAACGAACTTCGTTACCGATATTGCTCAACAACATGAACTTGTAATGGCGCTGATCCGTAGCATCGGGAACGTCGTTCAACGCCACTCAGAGGAAGTACATCATGGCACTGCAGTCCCCCTTCTTTAACAAACGCGAACCGGACGCGTACAGCAATCGCAACCCGACCAATCCTAACGTGACCAGCCCCAACGCGGCCGCGGCCGCGGGCACCGCGAGCCTGGCTGCGCAGGTCGGCTCGGCGGTTGTCGTCCCGGCCGCCAACAGCGCACCTGTTTTTTCAAGCGGCCAGGAAGGCGAGAGCAAGCTCACTGTCGGCCCGAACATCAAGCTCAAGGGCGTCGAGATCACGGATTGCGATACGCTGGTGGTGGAGGGCTCCGTCGAAGCCACGATGGACTCGCGTGTGATCCAGATCTCCGAGCGTGGCTCTTTCAAGGGCTCGGCCGATATCGACATCGCCGAAATCCGCGGGCAGTTCGACGGCAACATCACGGCCCGCCAGAAACTGGTCATTTACTCGACCGGCAAGGTGACGGGCCGGGTGCGCTATGGCAAGGTGATCATCGAAGAGGGTGGCCAGCTGTCGGGCGAAGTGGAATTCGGTACGGCCAACAGCCGCCCCCTCGCCACCCCGGCGCGCCCCGGATTGGTAGCAGCAAAGGCCTGATGCCTGCGGGGCTGAGCATCCCGGTCGGAGCCGGGACGCCGCCCCTTTTCCTTCATACGGCGCCGCGGTGCCTCTCGATGCAGGTGTCGAGCACCTCGCCGTGGTCGCGCTGCCACCAGTTGTCGATCGAAAAGATCTCGACCTCGCTGTAACCCGCGAAACCACCCTGGTCCTCGACCCAGCCGCGGATCTGCGGGATATCGATCACGCCATCGCCCATCATGCCCCGGTCGTTGAGCAGGTCGGTGGTCGGGGTGAGCCAATCGCAGACGTGGAACGCCAGCAGGCGGCGCTTGCCGGCGCGTTCGATCTGCGCCTTGAGCTTGGGGTCCCACCACACGTGGTAGAGGTCGACCGCGACGCCTAGCGCTGCCGGTCCCGATGGCCCGGCGCCGTCCGCCGCGGCGGCATCCAGTTCGTCGCAAACGTCCAGCGCCTGCTCGAGCGTGTTGATGCACGCCCGATCGGCCGCGTACATCGGATGTAGCGGCTCGATCGCTAGCGGCATCCGCATCGACCGCGAGTACTCCAGCAGTTCGCCGATCCCGTCACGCACCTGGCTGCGCGCCAGTGCGAGATCCTTGTGCACCGCCTTGCCCGCCAGCGCGCCGGGCAGTCCCCCGACCACCAGCACCAGGCAGGCTGCCTGCAGCTCGCAGGCTTCGTCGACGGCGCGCCGGTTGTCCTCGCGCGCCGCGCGCAGACCCTGGGCATCGGCCGCCGGAAACATGCCGCCTCTGCAATAGCCGGAGAGTTCCAGGCCATGGGCCTTCACCAGGTTCGAAATTGTGTCAAGACCTGCGGCCGCGACCTGGTCGCGCCAGGGCGAAATCGCGCGAATTCCCCGCCGCGCGCAGGCTTCGATGATCTGCGACAGCGGCAAGTCGACGCCGCGGCTCTTGCGCACGGTGGCGGTGTTGATGGAGAGCCAGCGGTGGTCTCGGGAGAAGTCGCGCATGCGTGTCATTCCACGCCATGCAGCGCCAGCAACGTCTTCATCCGCCGCACCGCCAGCTCGGGCTGCTCCAGCAAGTTGGCGGCATCGGCCAGGCGGAACAGCTCCGCGAGATGCTGCAGCGAACGTGTGCTCTGTTGGCCGCCGACCATCGTGAAGTGGCTCTGATGGCCATTGAGCCAGGCCATGAACACCACGCCCGTCTTGTAGAAGCGGGTGGGCGCTGCGAAGATATGGCGCGACAGCGGCACTGTGGGGCCGAGGATGGCGTGGAATTTCTCCAGGTTGCCCTGGGCCAGCTCGCCGAGTGCTGCGCTAGCCGCGGGCGCAATCGCGTCGAAGATGCCCAGCAGAGCGTCGCTCTTGCCGTGCGTTGGCGCGCGGCCGAAGCCGTCGCCGGCTATCAGCTCCGCATAGTTGAAGTCATCGCCCGTGTACATGCGCACACCGGGCGGCAGGCGCCGGCGCATGGCGATTTCCTTGTCCTTGTCCAGCAATGAGATCTTGATGCCGTCGACTTTGGAGGCATGGGCGGCGATGATGGCAAGCGCCGTTTCCATGGCCGCGTCCACGTCCCGCGTTCCCCAATAGCCCGCCAGTGCGGGATCGAACATGTCGCCCAGCCAGTGCAGGATCACCGGTTGCGCCGCCTGGCCAAGGATGCGGTCGTAGACCCGCTCGTAGTCGGTGGAACTCCTTGCGACGCGGGCCAGCGCCCGGCTGGCCATGACGATCAATTTGCCGCCGAGCTTTTCGATCGCGGCCATCTGTTCTTCGTAAGCCGCGACCACCTCATCGACGCTGTTCACGGCCTCCGGCGCCAGATGGTCCGTGCCGCAGCCCGAGGCGATCAGCGCTCCGGGCGTGTCCCGAGATGCATCCAGCGAGCGTCGAATCAGTTCGAGCGAGGTGGGCCAGTCCAGTCCCATGCCGCGCTGCGCCGTGTCCATCGCCTCGGCCACGCCCAGGCCGAGCGACCAGAGCCGCCGGCGGTACGCGATCGTGGCGTCCCAATCGATGGCGCATTGCAGCCACGGATCGACCGCGGCACGCGGATCGGCGACCACGTGCGCGGCGGAGTAGGCGATGCGATTGAATCGAGCGCCCGCGGCCGCTGGCTTCACCGGCTCGCTCTCGCGCAACGTGTACTGGAACAGGTTGCCGCCGGTGGACGGCAATTGCAGTGACAGTGCCATCACGGGTCGCTCAGAGGGCCAGGGGCGGAACGTCGATCCAGCGGCGCTCTTTCCAGCTTTGCAGTGCGGCCTCGACCAGCTGGACGCCCTTGGCCCCTTCGGCCAGCGTCCACCGATAGGGTTCGTTCTCCACCACATGGCGGATGAAATGCTCCCACTGGATCTTGAAGCCGTTGTCGTAGTCCTGCGTGTCCGGCACTTCCTGCCACTGGTCGAAAAAGTTCATCGTCTGTTTCAGATCCGGATTCCAGACCGGCCGCGGCGTGGTCACTCGCGACTGCGCGCGGCAGTCGTTCAGCCCCGCGACCGCCGAGCCGTGCGTGCCGTCGACGTGGAATGTCACCAGGTCGTCGCGGCGCACGCGCGTCGCCCATGACATGTTCATCTGCGCGATCACGGGCTCGCCGTTGTGGCCGACCAGTTCGGCCGTGGCATAAGCGGCATCGTCGGCCGTTGCGGCATAAGGTTTGCCGGACTCGTCCCAGCGCTGCGGAATGTGCGACGCACCGATGCACGAGATGGACTTCACCTCGCCGAACAGATTGTCCAGCACGTACCGCCAGTGGCACATCATGTCCAGGATCATGCCGCCGCCGTCTTCCTTGCGGTAGTTCCAGCTCGGGCGCTGGATCGGCTGCAGGTCGCCCTCGAACACCCAATAGCCGAACTCCAGCCGCACCGCGAGCATGCGCCCGAAGAAGCCGGCGCGCCGCAGCATGTCGATCTTGCGCAGCCCGGGCAGGAAGAGCTTGTCCTGCACGGCGCCATGCTTGACGCCCGACGCCTGCGCCAGCCGCGCGATCTCCACCGCTTCATTCAGGTTGGTCGCGATCGGCTTTTCGCAGTACACATGTTTGCCCGCATGGATGGCTTTCGCCAGCAGCGAAGGCCGCATTTGCGTGGTACCGGCGTCGAAGAAGATGGTGTCGTCCTGGTTCTTCAGCGCCTGGTCCAGGTCGGTGCTCCAGCGTTCGATGCCATGAGCCTTGGCCAGCGCGGCGATCTTCTCGGCGTTGCGCCCGATCAGGATCGGGTCAGGCATGACCCTGTCGCCGTTGGATAGAACTACGCCTCCTTGCGCTCGCATCGCGACGATGGAACGGATCAAGTGCTGGTTCATGCCCATGCGCCCGGTCACGCCGTGCATGATGATTCCGAGTCTTTGGATAGCCATGGGATTGTGATTAACCAAATAGTGAATTGTTGCGAAAACGGTTTGCCCTGTCAATTCGCCTGTCTAGCGCAACACGTAGCCCAACACCAGCTCGACCATGTGCGACAGCCTTTCGCTGCGTGCTTTCGGCGCCATCAGGTCGCGCCCGAAGATCGCCGACAGCGTGTGGTTGTTGGAGAGATAGAAGTACGAGAGCCCGGCGATCGAAACATACAGCTGCACCGGATCGATGCCGCCGCGAAAGCTGCCGTCCTTGCGGCCGTGCTCGAGGATTTCGCCCAACGTCGCGATCAGCGGCGAGTTCATCTCGCGCAACCTTTCCGAGCCTTCCAGATGGCGCGCGCGATGCAGGTTGGCGCTGTTGAGAAGGCTGAGGAACTCGGGGTGGGCGAGGTAGTAATCCCAAGTGAACTCCACCAGGCGGCGCACCGCATCGGCCGGCTTGAGCGCCAGCAGGTTGAGCTTGCGTTCCTCTCCTCGGATGTGCAGATAAGCCTGCTCCAGCACCGCGCGAAACAGCTGCTCCTTGTCGGCGAAGTAGTAGTAGATCAGGCGCTTGTTCAGCCCCGCGCGTTCGGCGATGCGGTCCATGCGCGCGCCGCCGAGCCCGTGCTCGGCGAACTCGTCGCGCGCGGCCGCTAAGATGGTGGCTTGCGAGCGGTCCGCGTCGCGCAGCCGCTCGTCGGTCGCCATGGCTGGAACCCTTGACATGGCCGCATAATTCACCAAAACGTTAATCGAGTCAAGA
>DATNCB010000858.1:0-1673 GCA_035571715.1 Ramlibacter sp. | reverse complement strand
CCTGGCGCGCGCCCTGGTCAATGACCCGCGGCTGCTGATGCTGGACGAACCGACCACCGGGCTGGACCCGCAGGCCCGGCACCTGATGTGGGAGCGCCTGCAATTGCTGTTGCAGCAAGGCAAGTCGATCCTGCTGACGACCCATTTCATGGACGAGGCGGAGCGCCTGTGTTCGCGCCTGCTGGTGCTGGACCACGGCAAGAAGATCGCCCAGGGGCGGCCGCGCGACCTCATCGCGCAGCACCTGGAGTCCGACGTCGTGGAGGTATATGGCAACGGCGCTTTGGGGTTGGTCGAGTCGCCGTTGAAGGCACTGGCCGCGCGGGTCGAGGTCAGTGGGGAGACGGTGTTTTGCTATACGCAGCACGCCAAGCCATTGCTCGACGAGCTGGCGGCGCATCCCAAACTGCGCACCCTGCATCGTCCGGCAAATCTGGAAGATTTATTCCTCAAGCTGACCGGGCGGCAGATCAGGGAGGAAGGTTGATGCATACGATCGCGACCATGAATCCTCCACCGTCCAAAGCGCTTTCGATCTGGCGACCGCCCGACCTGTCCTTCCGCTGGTGGCCGGTGTTCCTGCGCAACCTGCTGGTGTGGCGCAAGCTGGCCATTCCCAGCCTCGTGGGCAACATCGCCGAGCCGCTGATGTGGCTGGTGGCCTTCGGCTACGGGATGGGCGCGCTGGTGGGGCAGGTGAGCATCAGCACGCCTCGCGGCGAAACGGCGGTGCCCTACATCCTGTTCCTGGCCAGTGGCTCGATCTGCATGAGTGCGATGAACGCGGCCTCGTTCGAGGCGCTGTACTCGGCGTTCTCGCGCATGCACGTGCAAAAGACCTGGGACGGCATCATGAATGCGCCGGTCAGCCTGGACAACGTGGTGATGGCCGAGATGTTGTGGGCCGGCTTCAAGGCGATGTTCACCGTGACGACGATCCTGGGCGTGATGCTGGCCCTGAACATCAGCCATAGCTTCAAACTGCTGGCGGCGTGGCCCGTCCTGCTCGGCGCCGGCATCACCTTCTCGTGCATCGCGCTGATCTTCAACGCCCTGGCCCAGGGCTACGATTTCTTCACTTATTACTTTACGCTGTTCCTCACGCCGATGATGTTCCTGTCGGGCGTGTTCTTCCCACGCGAACAATTGCCCTCCCCGCTGCGCACAGTATCGGACTGGCTGCCACTGACCAACGCGGTGGAACTGGTGCGCCCGATGTTCATGGACCAATGGCCGGCGCATCCGGCCCGCAGCACGCTGGTACTGGTTGCCTACACGGTCGGCGCGTTCTGGGTCGCGCTGGCGCTCACGCGAAAACGCTTTCGGGCCTGAGGGATGAGCGTACCGAGCGTCGATAGCTCGCAACATGCCTATACCAACGGGATGGCGGCGACTCGCGCGCTCTCCAAATCAGAGCAAAAGGCGCTGGGCCAGTACATGACACCGCCAGCCATCGCCAGGTTCATGGCACGCCGGGCCGTACAAGGCTTGAGCAGTTCGGCAGTGCGCATTCTCGAGCCGGCGGCGGGTTCTGGGGTACTCGCAGTTGCCGCTGTCGAAGCGTTGAGCGAGTTATCCGATTTTCCTAAGCGCATTGAACTATTGCTTTTCGAAGTCGATCGTCGCTTGATCGACGGCCTGCAGCAGGTTTGCGAAGCGTTACGGGACAAATG
>DATNCB010000857.1:0-3350 GCA_035571715.1 Ramlibacter sp. | reverse complement strand
GGCCAATGCCCAGACCTCGCAACGTTATGAGATCGAGTTCTGGCGCAAGGTGTTCTATCCGCTCAGCTGCATCGTCATGGTGGTGCTGGCTCTGCCCTTCGCGTATCTGCATTTCCGTGCCGGCGGCATTACCAGCTACGTATTCGGCGGCGTGCTGATCGGCATCAGCTTTTTCCTGCTGAACAACGTGTTCGGCTACGTTGGCATGCTGCAGAACTGGCAGCCATGGTTGACGGCGGCCGCGCCGGGGCTGCTCTATTCGCTGTTATCGCTCGGCGCGTTCGGCTGGCTGGTGCTGCGCAGGTAGCGGTGAATAAAGGCAAGGCCGTCATCCTGCTCGGGCACGGCTCGCGCGACCCCCTGTGGCGCCGGCCAATCGAAGCTGTTGCCGAGAGGCTCAAACAAAGGCATCCGGGGCTTGCAGTGAGCTGTGCGTATCTGGAGCTGGAGCGGCCAGACCTCCCCGCGGCTGCGGCGCAATTGGTTGCTGGCCGTGCGGTGCGTGTGACCATCGTTCCGATGTTCCTGGGCACCGGCAAGCATGCACGGGACGATCTGCCCCGCTTGCTGGAAGATCTCCGGCAAGCTCATCCGGGCGTGCGCTTCGACTTGCAAAGACCGGTCGGCGAGGACCCGCGACTGCTGGATCTGCTCGCTGCGATTGCTGTCGAGTAGGCGGAAGCCTTCTGAAGCCGCATAGACAGGTTGCGGCATAATAAATTTCTGTCTTAGAATAAATCCGGTATGAATCTTCACCAATTCCGATTCGTGCAGGAAGCAGTGCGCCGCAACCTGAATCTGACCGAAGCGGCCAAGGCCCTGCACACTTCGCAGCCGGGCGTTTCCAAGGCGATCATCGAACTGGAAGAAGAGCTGGGCGTGGAAATCTTTGCCCGCCACGGCAAACGCCTGAAGCGCGTCACCGAGCCGGGCCAGCATGTGCTCAAGAGCATCGAATTGATCATGCGCGAGGTCGGCAACCTGAAGCGCATCGGCGAGCAGTTCAGCGCGCAGGACAGCGGAACCCTGTCGATTGCCACTACCCATACGCAGGCGCGTTACGTGCTGCCCGAGTCGGTGGCCAAGCTGCGCGAGGCTTACCCGAAAGTCAACGTCAGCCTGCATCAGGGCTCGCCCGATCAGGTCGCGCGAATGGTGATCGACGAGGTCGCCGAGATCGGCATCGCCACCGAATCCCTTTCCGATTATCAGGAGCTGGTCACCCTGCCTTGCTACGAATGGCAGCACGTGCTGGTGCTGCCGCACGCGCACCCGCTTGCCCGCAAGGAGCGCATCAATCTGGAAGACCTGGCGGCGGAGCCACTCATCACCTATCACCCGTCCTTCACGGGACGCACACGCATCGACAGCGCCTTTGCCCACAAGAAGCTGCAGCCGCGAATTGCGCTCGAGGCGATCGACTCGGACGTGATCAAGACCTATGTGCGCCTGGGCCTGGGCATCGGCATCGTGGCGGAAATGGCGGTGCGCGACGACGGCAGCAACACCGACCTGGCGGTGCGGCCGCTCGGCAACCTGTTCGGGCACAACCTCGCGCGTGTCGCATTCAAGCGCAGCGCCTACCTGCGCAACTTCGTCTATAAATTCGCCGAGCTGCTGTCCGACCGGCTCGACCGGAACCTGATCGCCAAGGCCATGAGCGGACATGGCAACGATTACGAACTCTAAGACTTTGCGGGACCGACTTTTAGCTCTGTCCTCAACTGACTAAGCCATGACAGTTTCAGAACGCACTCCCCCGATCCAGACCAAGCTGCCCGCCGTCGGCACCACCATCTTCACCGTGATGTCCGCGCTCGCGGCCGAAAAGGGCGCCGTCAACCTGGGCCAGGGCTTCCCCGACTTCGACTGCGATCCGCGCCTCGTGCAGGCCGTCACCGACGCCATGATGAAAGGGCTGAACCAGTATCCACCGATGACAGGCGTGCCGGTGCTGCGCGAGGCCGTCGCCGCCAAGATCAAGGCGATGTACGGCCACAGCTACGACGCCGCTTCCGAAATCACGATCACCGCCGGTGCGACGCAAGCGATCATCACCGCCGTGCTGGCTGTGGTACGGCCCGGTGACGAGGTCATCGTGCTGGAGCCGTGTTACGACAGTTATGTGCCCAACATCGAGCTGGCCGGCGGCACGGTGGTGCGCGTGCCGCTGACTCCGGGCAGCTTCCGCCCCGACTTCGACAAAATCGGCGCGGCGATCACGCCGAGGACGCGCGCGCTGATCGTCAACAGCCCGCACAACCCCAGCGCCACGGTCTGGACCCATGAAGAGATGCTCGAGCTGCAGGACCTGCTGGCGCCCACCGACGTACTGCTGATCAGCGACGAGGTCTACGAACACATGGTGTTCGACGGGCGGCAGCACGAAAGCGCGGCGCGCTACCCTGGCCTGGCCGCGCGCGCATTCATCGTTTCGAGTTTCGGCAAGACCTACCACGTGACGGGCTGGAAGGTGGGCTATGTCGCCGCCCCGGCGCCGCTCAGCGCGGAATTCCGCAAGGTCCACCAGTTCAACGTGTTCACGGTCAACACGCCCGTGCAGCACGCGATCGGCGCCTACATGGCCGACCCGCGGCCCTACTTGGAGCTACCCGCTTTCTACCAGCGCAAGCGCGACCTGTTCCGCGAGGGCTTGAAGCGCACCAAGTTCAGGATCCTGCCCAGCGAAGGCAGCTATTTCCAGTGCGTGGACATCTCCCGCGTCAGCGACCTGGGCGAGGCGGAGTTCTGTCTCTGGCTCACGAGCGAGATCGGCGTGGCAGCGATCCCGTTATCCGCTTTTTACGGCAACGGTTTCGACCAGCGCGTGGTGCGCTTCTGCTTTGCGAAGAAGGAAGACACGCTCAATTCGGCGTTGGACCGGCTGGCGAAGCTGTAGTCAGCACTGAATCGAATTGCGGCAGAACTTCTCCAGCTCCCGCACCACCGCCTGGCCGGTCACGGCATTCTTCGCGTTCGGGCCAACCTCCAGGCTCAGCTTCATCTCGTACTTCTTGAAGAAGTCATCGAACAGCTCGCCGCCCAGCGTCGCATAAGCGGTCAGGCTATCGGCGTTGCGGTCATAAGCGAGCAGCACCGCGCACAGCGGTTGCGGCGCCGGTCCGGACAGGACTTCGGCGCCGCGCGCCGGGTCGTATTGGCTATGGTCCGCACAGCAGTGGATCAACTGGTCCTGTACGCCGCGCTTGGCCCGGGTTCTGCGAAAGCTGATGAAGCTCACGTCGCGCGTCGGGTAGACCAACTTGTGCGCGCAGATGGCGCAATAGGCAACGACGCTCTGATTGATTCCGACGCCACCGGGCCAGAAATAGGCATCGCGAGTTTTCGTG
>DATNCB010000856.1:0-1569 GCA_035571715.1 Ramlibacter sp. | reverse complement strand
GTCGCGCAGGGTGGAAGGCCCAAGCAAGGGCAGCACGACGTAAGGCCCGCTCGGGACACCCCAGTGCGCGAGCGTGCTGCCGAAGTCCTCCTTGTGCCGCTCGATGCCAGCGTCGGTGGCGATGTCGATCACCCCGGCTATGCCGAACACGGTGTTCACCGCGAACCGCATGAGGTTCTGCGCGGTGTCGGCCGGCTTGCCTTGCAGCGCCGTATTGGCAGCCGACCACACGTCGCCGAGGTTGCCGAAGAAGTTGGTCACGCCCTTCCGGACCACGTCAGGCAAGGCCTTCTGGTAGCCCTTGGCTGCCGGCTTGAGCATCGCCTGGTCCACACCGTGGTCGAAGCTATCGATCGGGCGGTTGAAGGGCTCGAGGGGGTCGCGCGGGTCGTGCGACTGCGCGGTGGTGCACGCGGCGAGCAGCACCGCGGCTGCGAGGGCGGCAAGTTGCCTAAGTCTGCGAATTTCCACAGGTGCTCTCCAGTCAGAAGTAACGCGTGTACCGCAGCTGCAGGAAGTTTTCCCCGGGATTGGGTTTCTTGATGCTGCCGTTGGAGAAGTGCTCCACCCGCATTGAGATCTCGTGCAGTTGCCGGTCGCCGAAGCGGCGCCCGATGCCCACGCGGTCGCCGAAGTTGAACGCGGTCGAGAAGCGCTTGTCGTCGTTCCGGTACAGCGGCGCGATGGTGTTGGCGCCGATGCCGGCCTCGACGAACCAGCCCGAGCCGACCGCCTTCGGATAGAAGCGCAGCATGGGCGTGACGCCCAGCTGCGTCACCGAGCGGTCGTCCGCGCGGCCTGAGGTACGCCACTGGCCGATCTCGGCTTCGACATAGCCGGTGAGCGCGCCCGGTTCGTAGTTCTTTCGCCAGCCAAAATCCCAGACGAGCCCCGCGCCGGCGGACTGGACGTGTTCGCCGCCGCCGGCCTTGAGCTGCAGCCCGTCGGGATGCCACCACGGCGTGTCGGCGTCGCGCGCCGCGGCGCCGAACGAAACCAGCGATGCGGCGAGCGCCGCCGCCCAGATCAACTCAAGCCGCATGACGTCGTCCCTCCTTGGAGTTTTCGAGCTCGCGGATGCGTAGCACGATCTCGGGCACGTCCGGATGAAGCGGGTCGATCTGGCTCATCGCCCAGCGGTAGTAACAGAGCGCCATCAGGCGGAAAATAGGCAGGAGTCCCTTAGATGTTGTCATCTCAATTGCGCATCGGAACGATGCTGAAACACGTGATGTCCTCCGACTTCGCCAGCTCGTGTGCGAGCTGCGCCGGCGAGGTGGAACGGGACCGGTCGAGAGCCACCACGCAGAAATGCCAGACCGGGTTGTTGTCCGAGAAGCTGAAGCTGAAACTGCCCGGCACGGCCCGGTAGCCGTGCGCCTTGGCCACGCCCGCGAGCTCGTCGAACTGCGGGGCCGCATCGCGCCGGAACGTCAGCGTCACGTCGAAGCTGACGCGTCCGGGAAGGGTCTTTTCGATCTGGTGGACCAGCGTCATCGACAGCATGCACAGCGCCGCGAGCAGCAGCGCCGACGCATAGAAGCCGACACCCAGCAGCACGCCGACCGC
>DATNCB010000855.1:0-3874 GCA_035571715.1 Ramlibacter sp. | reverse complement strand
GCTCATCAGCTCCGTCTTGGCGACCGGCGGTGTCGGTGCATTGCGGATGATGGCAATGAACTCGTCGATATTTGCCAGCGCGACGGCCAGGCCTTCCAGCACATGGCCGCGCTCGCGCGCCTTGCGCAACGCAAAAACCGTGCGGCGGGTGACAACTTCGCGCCGGTGCTGCAGGAAAACCTTGATCAGGTCTTTCAAGGTGCACAGGCGCGGCTGGCCGTCGATCAGCGCCACCATGTTGATGCCGAAGGTGTCCTGCAACTGGGTCTGCTTGTACAGGTTGTTGAGGACCACCTCGGGCACTTCGCCGCGCTTGAGCTCGATCACCAGGCGCATACCGGACTTGTCGCTCTCGTCCTGGATATGGCTGATGCCCTCGATCTTCTTTTCGTTGACCAGTTCGGCCATGCGCTCCTGCAGGGTCTTCTTGTTCACCTGGTAGGGCAGCTCGTCGACGATGATGGCCTGGCGCTGGCCCTTGTCGATGTCCTCGAAGTGGCACTTGGCGCGCATCACCACCTTGCCGCGGCCGGTGCGGTAGCCTTCCTTGACGCCGTTGATGCCGTAGATGATCGCGGCGGTCGGGAAGTCGGGCGCGGGCACGATCTCCATCAACTCGTCAATGGTCGCTTCCGGGTTGCGCAGCAGATGCAGGCAGGCATCCACGACCTCGTTGAGGTTGTGCGGCGGAATGTTCGTGGCCATGCCCACCGCGATACCGCCGGACCCGTTGACCAGCAGGTTGGGCAGCCGGCTGGGCAGCACCAGCGGCTCTTTTTCGCTGCCGTCGTAGTTGGGCCCGAAGTCGACCGTTTCCTTGTCGATGTCGGCGAGCATTTCGTGCGCGATCTTCGCCAGCCGGATTTCGGTGTAGCGCATGGCCGCGGCGTTGTCGCCGTCCACGGAACCGAAGTTGCCCTGGCCGTCGACCAGCATGTGGCGCATCGAAAAGTCCTGCGCGAGCCGCACGATGGTGTCGTAGACCGACTGGTCCCCGTGAGGATGGTATTTGCCGATCACGTCGCCGACGATGCGGGCCGACTTCTTGTAGGGACGGTTCCAGTCGTTATTGAGCTCGTGCATCGCGATCAGCACGCGCCGATGGACGGGCTTGAGGCCGTCGCGCGCATCGGGCAGGGCGCGGCCCACGATCACGCTCATGGCGTAGTCGAGGTAGCTGCGCCGCATCTCCTCCTCGAGACTGATGGGCAGGGTTTCTTTGGCGAATTGGGTCATGAGGGAGCAGGAGGAACGCGGCGCGAAGCCTTTGATTTTAACGTTTCAGGAGCTTGTCGCGAACCAGCAACACAAGGCAGGAATCAGGTTTTGTCCTACGTGGCTTCAATCCTATTGCCGTTGATTGTGTAAAGACGTGTGGCACAATCATTTCACGCTTTTGGTGATGGTCACCTTAAACGTCGTCTACACGCAGCGCGGCTGCGGCTTTTTCCCCAAGAGGAGAACCATGAAGAAACTGAACAAAGTGGCGCTGTTGTTTGCCGTTGCTGCGCTGGCAACAGCCGCTGGCGCGCAAACGCGGGTGACCGCAGCCGATGGTGGCAACCGGATTGACAATTGGGTCAATGGTTCCGGTGAAATCGTATGGAAGAACGGCACCAATGAACTGTGCTGGCGCGACGCCAACTGGACGCCCGCCACTGCCGCAGTGGGCTGCGATGGCGCGCTGGTCCCGCCGCCGCCTCCGCCGCCGCCTGCTGTGGTTGCGCCACCGCCGCCAGCGGTAGTCGCCCCGCCACCCCCGCCGCCGCCGCAGCCGCCCGCCGCTACCAAAGTGACCTACGCTGCCGATGCGTTCTTCGACTTCGACAAGGCTGTGCTCAAGCCCGAAGGCAAGGCGAAGCTGGACGACCTGGTCGGCAAGGTCAAAGGCATTAACCTCGAAGTGATCATCGCCGTCGGCCACACTGACTCGGTCGGCACCGATGCTTACAACCAGAAGCTGTCGGTTCGCCGCGCTGAAGCCGTCAAGGCCTACCTGGTGTCCAAGGGCATCGAGAAGAACCGCGTGTACACCGAAGGCAAGGGCGAGAAGCAACCGGTTGCCGACAACAAGACCGCCGAAGGCCGCGCCAAGAATCGCCGCGTGGAAATCGAAGTGGTCGGGACACGCGCGAACTAAGCTTCGCCAAGGTGCTCGACGCTTGCGTCGCGCCTGCGCTAACAAATGCGCGAAGCGCTTGTTAGGCGCAGGCAAAAAAAGGCCCCGCAAGGGGCCTTTTACGTGGGCGCGCCCTTTGGGGGCGCGTTCTTTCGCTCCACAATAACGACCATGACCGAGACCACCGACACCCCCATCAATGCCGACCCGGCCGAACTGGCCAAGTTCTCCGATCTAGCCCACCGCTGGTGGGACCCGGAGAGCGAGTTCCGGCCCCTGCACCAGATCAATCCGCTGCGGCTGGACTGGATCAACGCTCTTGTGCCCCTGGCCGGCAAGCGTGTGCTGGACGTTGGTTGTGGTGGCGGCATCCTCGCCGAAGCCATGGCAGGCAAAGGGGCCCAGGTCCTTGGCATCGACCTGTCCACCAAGGCGCTGAAGGTTGCGCAACTGCACGCGCTGGAGGCCCGCGCGCCGAACATCGAGTACCGCGAGGTCAGTGCCGAAGCGCTGGCAGCGCAGCAGCCGGGCAAGTTCGACGCAATCACCTGTATGGAGATGCTCGAGCACGTGCCGGACCCGGCCTCGGTAGTTCGGGCTTGCAGCGCGCTGGTCAAGCCCGGTGGTTGGGTCTTCTTTTCCACCATCAACCGCAATCCGAAGTCGTTCCTGTTTGCAATCATCGGCGCGGAATATGTGCTCAACCTGCTGCCGCGCGGCACCCACGAGTACATGAAATTCGTTCGCCCGAGCGAGTTGGCCGGTTACTGCCGTGGCACCGGCCTGGAACTGGCGCAAACCCGGGGCATGCAATACAACCCACTGACCCGGCGCTATTGGCTGTCAGGGGATACCAGCGTGAACTATCTCTTCGCCACGCAGAGAGCCTGATGTTCAGCGATATCGGGGCGGTGCTTTTCGATCTCGACGGCACCCTGATAGACAGCGCCCCCGACCTGGGCGCCGCTGCGGACAAGATGCGGGTTGCGCGCGGCCTGCCTTCCCTGCCGCTCGAGCTGTACCGGCCGATGGCGGGAGCGGGTGCCCGCGGGATGCTGGGCGTCGCCTTTGGCATGACGCCGGACCATCCGGACTTCGCGGCCCTGCGTGAGGAATTCTTCGTCAACTACGAGACCTGCATGACCGAGCGCACCTATGCGTTCCGGGGCGTTCCCGAACTGATCGCGCAGCTGCTGGTGCGAGGCATGGCCTGGGGCGTGGTGACCAACAAGTCGATGCGCTTTACCGGGCCATTGACCCGCGGTATGAGCTTGTTCGCGACGGCCGCAACAGTGGTCGGGGGCGACACCACAGCACACGCCAAGCCGCATCCGGCGCCTCTGCTGGAGGCAGCTCGGCGGTTGAAGCTCGAGCCCGACCGCTGCATTTATGTGGGTGACGACGAACGCGATGTGCTGGCAGGCCGGGCCGCGGGCATGGTGACCGTCGCCGCCACCTATGGCTATCTCGGCGGCAATCCGGATGCGCTGCGCTGGGGCGCTCATGCCCACATTGATTCCCCGCTTGAATTGCTGGCCCTCTTGCATTCCGCGGCGTAGGCCTAAAATAACCTTCTGGGGCTGCACTGGTTTCGACGTGGGTTCGGACGCGCGGCAGGGCATGTCGAGCTGAATGTGCTCGTTAAACTGATTCAAACAAAGTAACTGCAAACGACGAACGTTTCGCACTCGCCGCTTAATTGCCGGTGAGCTTTGCAACAGCAGGCCTATGGGCTGGGCAAGGGGTCTTTAGCGC
>DATNCB010000854.1:0-4479 GCA_035571715.1 Ramlibacter sp. | reverse complement strand
TCATGGGGAAGCTCCTTGAGAATTCTTTTCGGTATCGGGCCGCACTTCCAGCGTGAGGCCGCGCACGCCCACGACGCGGACGCGCTGGCCGGACACCAGCGGCTCGCTGCTGGTCACTCGCCAGCGTTCGCCCACCACCTGTGCCCAGACTTCACCCTCGGCGACTTCCATCACCTGGCCCGGCGCGCCCAGCAGGATTTCGCGGCCGCTCACCACAGGCCTGCGGTAGCCCCTTAACGCCAGGCCGCCGCCGAACAGGACGATCACCGCCGAAGTGGCGGCCAGCCCCAGGATCAGCGGCAACGGCACACCGAAACCCGGGACCTCCTCGTCGAACAGCAGAATCCCGCCGGCGACGAAGGCGATCAGGCCACCGGCGCCCAGGAAGCCGAAGCTCGGGGTAAACGCCTCAGCCACCAGCAACCCCATGCCGAGCAGGATCAACGCCAGCGCCGCGTAGTTCACCGGCAGCAACTGCAGGGCAAACAATCCCAGCAACAGGCAAATCGACCCGGTAACGCCCGACACGCCGTGCCCAGGCGCGGCGAATTCGAGGAACAGGCCGTACATGCCGATCATCATCAGGATCAGCGCGACACTCGGGTGCGTGATCACCGACAGCAGCTGGTGACGCCAGTCCGGGAGGTGCACCTCCTGGGCCGCACCCCGGGTGGCAAGCTTCACATCGCGTCCTTGCACCCGCACCGTGCGGCCATCGATCTGCGCCAGCAGATCGGGCAGGTCCTTCGCGACCACGTCGATCACCTTTTCGCGCAGGGCTTCGGCGGCAGTCAGGCTGACCGCCTCACGGACCGCGCGCTCGGCCCAGACCGCGTTGCGCGCGCGCAGTTGCGCCAACCCGCGGATGAAGGCGGCTGCATCGTGGACCTGCTTGGCCGTCATGGCGTCGCCCGGCACTTGGGTGGCCGGCGAGCTCGCGGGTTTGCCCGGCTTGCCGCTGGTCTTAGGGGCCTCCTCGTCTTTGCCGGCCGGCTTGCGGTCGCTGCCGGGCAGCCCGATCGCCACCGGCGTCGCTGCGCCCAAGGTCGTGGCCGGCGCCATCGCGGCGACATGGGCCGCATAGAGGATGTAAGTGCCGGCACTGGCGGCGCGCGCGCCCGAGGGGCTGACGTACACCGCCACGGGCAGCGGCGCGGCCAGGATTTCCTGGATGATCTGGCGCATCGAAGTATCCAGGCCGCCCGGCGTGTCGAGCTCTATCACCACCAGCGGCGCGCCCGCCTCGCCGGCCTTCTTGATGCCGCGCACCAGGTAATCGGCGCTGGCCGGTCCGATGGCATCGTGCAGCCTGAGCACACTCACCGGCGCAGCTTTGGCCGCGCAGATACTGAACAGCCCAAGCGCCAGCGCCGCGACGAACGCGCGCCAGAGGGAAGCGGCGCCAATGCGGCACCGTGCGGTTCTCAGGCTGGCTGGGCCCATCCAGCCACTATGCCCCTTTACGGAAGCTCTGACTAGGCCGTGCGGACAGCCTAGAGCCCACTTAGCCCAGCCGTTGGCGGTGCCGGGCGATCTGGGCTCTTACTTGCGCGGGCGCCGTGCCGCCCAGCACGTTGCGCGCGTTCAGCGAGCCGCGCAGCGACAGCACGTCGTACACGTCCTTCTCGATCGCGCTGCTGAACTGCTTGAGCTCCGCCAATGGCAGCCCGGACAGGTCGATCTGCCGGGCGATTGCCGCCTTCACGGCGTGGGCGACGGTTTCGTGAGCGTCACGGAACGGAACGCCCTTGCGCACGAGGTAATCGGCCAGGTCGGTCGCGGTGGCGTAGCCCTTGAGGGCCGCCTTTTCCATGGCTTCGGGCCGGGTGGTGATGCCGCCCACCATTTCGGCGAAGATGCGCAACGTATCCTTTAAAGTGTCTGCCGTATCGAACAGCGGCTCCTTGTCCTCCTGGTTGTCCTTGTTGTAGGCCAGGGGCTGGCCCTTCATCAGCGTGAGCAGGCCCATCAGGTGCCCGACCACGCGGCCGGTCTTGCCGCGCGCGAGCTCGGGGACATCGGGATTCTTCTTTTGCGGCATGATCGACGAGCCGGTAGTGAAGCGGTCCGCGATTTCGATGAAGCCGAAGTTCTGGCTCGTCCACAGAACCAGTTCCTCCGAAAGGCGGCTGACGTGAACCATCGCCAGCGCGGCGGCGGCGCTGAACTCGATCGCGAAGTCCCGGTCGCTGACCGCGTCCAGCGAGTTCTGGCACACGCCGTCCATTCCCAGCGTTTTCGCGACAAGTTCGCGGTCCAGCGGATAGCTGGTGCCGGCCAGCGCCGCCGCACCGAGGGGCAACTGGTTGACGCGCTTGCGCACGTCGGCCATGCGCTCGGCGTCACGGCTGAACATTTCCACATAGGCGAGCATGTGGTGCCCGAAACTGACAGGCTGCGCCACCTGCAGGTGGGTGAATCCTGGCAGGATCGTTTCGACATTCTTCTCGGCCAGCGCCAACAGCGCCTGTTGCAGGTCCAGCAACAAGGCCGTGATCAGGTCGATCTCGCCCCGCAGCCACAGTCGCACGTCGGTCGCTACCTGGTCGTTGCGGCTGCGGCCGGTGTGCAGGCGCTTGCCGGCGTCGCCGGCCAACTGCGTCAGTCGCGCTTCGATGTTCAGGTGGACGTCTTCCAGGTCGAGCTTCCATTCAAAGTGGCCCGATTCGATCTCCTGCGTGATCTGGGCCATGCCGCGCTCGATCGCTCCCAGGTCGCCTCGCGAAATGATGCCTTGGGCAGCGAGCATGGCGGCATGCGCCAGCGACCCCTCGATGTCGGATCGCCACAACCGCTGGTCGAAAAACACGCTGGCTGTGTAGCGCTTCACCAACTCGCTCATGGGTTCCGAGAACAATGCGGACCAGGCGTGGGACTTTTTATCGAGTTGGCTCATAAGATGGGGCGGGGCGGCCGGTTACTGGTTCGCCCCGGGGGTGGTTGCAACAAGGATCACCAATAATCGGGCGGAAGGCAACCGTTTCTGATGAAAGATTCCCAAATTTTATCGGCGTTCTCCGATATGCAGCCCCAGGTGTCATCCGGGCCCGAGCGGGTGTTGGTGTTCGACGCCTGCCATGTCGGCGTGATCCTGCGCGCCGTGCTGTTCGTCGAGACGGTGATGGCCGCCGGCGCCATGTTCGGCGCGGTCAACGTGGCCGACTGGCTGCTGCGCGTCTCGGTCCTCAGCGGCGCCGCATTGCCGGCCACGCTGGCTTGGCTGATCGTGGCCTGCAGCCTCAAGAAGCTGCTGGCCCGCCTGGCGCCCGCTGCGCAACAGGTGTTCGGCGTTGCGGTCGGAGCGCTGGCGGGTCTCTATGGCTGCGCGCTGATCGCCCTGGCAGGTTTCGCCAACCACGCACCCTGGTTCGCCTCGGCCGTTTCGGGCGCGTTGCTGTCGGCAGCGCTGGTGGCCGCACTGGTGCTGCGGGCCAAGGGACGGATGCCCGCGGACACGCAGGCACGTCTGTCGGAGCTGCAGGCGCGCATTCGGCCGCACTTCCTGTTCAACACCCTCAACAGCGCAATCGCCCTGGTGCGCGAAGATCCGGCCCGGGCCGAGGCGATCCTGGAAGATCTGAGCGACCTGTTCCGCCACGCATTGATGGATCCGAGCCAGACGATGACCTTGGCCGAGGAAGTGGCGCTGGCGCGCCGTTATCTGGACATCGAACAGGTGCGTTTCGGCGAACGGCTGCAGGTCGAGTGGGCGATCGACGAGTCGGCCGGCGGTGCCCGGCTGCCCGCGCTGCTGTTGCAGCCGTTGGTGGAAAATGCCGTCAAGCATGGGGTGGAGCCCAGCGCCGCCGGCGCCCAGGTGAAGGTCAGCACCCAACGCCGCAGCAGCACTGTGGTGATCAAGGTCACCAACACGGTGCCGGCCGGCCAGGGACGGCCCGGCCATGGCGTGGCCCAGGACAATGTGCGCGACCGGCTGCGCCTGTTGCATGACGTCCAGGGCCAGTTCCAGACAGTGCTCAAGGACGGGATCTACCAGGTACGCATCGAGGTGCCGGTATGAGTTTGCTGGTGTTGCTGGTTGATGACGAGGCATTGGCGCGGTCGCGCCTGCGCACCCTGCTGGCTGACTGCACGGCTCCAACCGCCTCGGTTGCCGGAGAGGCGGCCAATTCGGCCCAGGCGATGGAGCTGCTGCAGCGGGTGCGGTTCGACGTCGTGCTGCTCGATATCCATATGCCCGGCGCCGATGGCCTCGCGCTGGCCGAGGCGCTGAGGTCGTTGCCGCAGCCGCCGGCGGTCGTTTTTGTCACGGCCTATGCCGAGCATGCGGTCGCGGCGTTCGAACTCGAAGCGGTGGATTACCTGACCAAGCCGGTGCGGATCGAGCGCCTCCAGATGGCGTTGCAGAAGGTCGAACGGCTGGCCCAGGCCAAAATCGGCGCGCCGCAAGCAGCCGTGCCCGAAATCCTGCTGATCCAGGATCGCGGCCGCACCGAGCGCGTGCCGCTCGCCGAAGTG
>DATNCB010000853.1:0-11785 GCA_035571715.1 Ramlibacter sp. | reverse complement strand
GCCGGCCACCGGGCTGGAACACGGATTGGTGATCCGGCCCAAAGCGTATTGGCGCAGCAGACTGCTGCTCGCCACGACGGCGATGATTGGGCCAATCAAATACAAAAAAACCCGGGGACGTTGCCGCCCCCGGGTTGTTCGATGCAGATGCAGACTTAAGCGCGCATCTGCGTTGCTACTCTATCAAGAGCGCGGCATGTTACTTCGTATGCACCGCCTTGATATCCGCGATCTTGCCTGAAGCATGGCAAACCAGGCATTGCTCGGTGGTGGCAAGAGCAGCCGCGCGCGGAGCGTAGATCGAGCCGCCGTTGGCCCGCATGTGCGCCATCGCTTCGGATGTGTCATGGCAAGCGAAGCAAACGGTTGCGGTCGGCGAAGTCACCAAGTTGGTGTCCGCCGCCTGAACTGTCACGCCAGTCGCAGCACTGAAGCTGAAGCCTGCGCCATAGTTGGTGTCCAAGGTGACGTATGGCGAGGCCGAGAACTTCTGCAAGTCGGTCGAGGTGCTCGCTACCACGGTGCCAGTGGCCACGTAGCGGTACAGGCGGTTATCTGCCGCAGCAGCCGAGGCAGTGGCGCTGAAGTCGTACGTGCCGGGCAGGTGGCAGGTTTCGCACTTGTTCAGGATGCCTGGATAGCCGACATTGGCAAAGGATTCCGTAGTCGTGCTGGCATGCCACGTGAACGGCTTCTCGCGCTTGTCCGCAGCGTGGATCGCATGGATGAACGAGGTCGAATCCGCAGCCCAGCCGCTGCTGGTCTTGTTGGGATTGTGGCACCAGGCGCAAGTCGTGCCGTCGTTACGTTGGCCGGCGTGGAACGCCTCGGTCGTGAATGCTCCGAGTTCCTCGTGGCAAGCGTTGCAGCGCTTGTCTTCGACGATGGGGCGGCGACCGCTAAAACCGGTGGCAGCCTTCTGCGCGTCCTCGGCGATGACGATCAGGCCACCGGTCCGGTTCGGCATGCCGGCCGTCAGGCCAGCACCCGTTGCGGCTGCCGTGGCAAACCTGCCCTTGCGGTTCGGGTCGGCGAGCGAGTTGTCGACCAGATTGATCTGCGTCATCGGCATCGTGTTCGCCGGAGCGTAGGTGTAGCCCATGCCACCGGTGAACATCACGGCGTTGTCGGGAATGGTCACGCCCGTCAGGGTGACGGTGTAGAAGCCGCTCGCGTCGGGGCCGGTCATCGTGCCCTTGCCGGTACCGCTGGAGGTGCCATTCCAGATGCTTCTGAGATAGCCGGAAACCGAGGCGTTGAAGTCAGCCGGTGCGGCGACGCCGTCTTGCGGGACCGCGAAGACAAAGTACGCGCTGGGCGAACCCATGAAGTTGTCCCACATCTCGGTCTTGCCGCCGCCAAAGGTGTTGAACGGCACCGCAGCTCCGTTTTGGAGCATCCGGAAGACGATCACCGGCTGCTTGCTCGCGTTGCGTGAAACGCTGGAGATGTCATAGGTCACCTTGATCGCGCCGGCCGGCAGGTTGCTGTCTCTCGAGGCAAGCCACGCCGCGTTGGTGTTGCCATTGGTTCCGCCTAGGAACATGGTGCTGGCCGGATTCGGCGGCGTTACTGCAACGTGATACACCTTCTCGATCGAAGTTGCATCGTGGCAAAGCGCGCACTTGCTGTCGTCGGCCTGGATGCCGCCGATGTGGCCGGTGGCCGCAGCGGTCGTGCCGTTGATAACCGATTGGTTGAACGCAGCGTTGGTCACGCCCGCGCCGGTCGCGAAGTTGATGCCGTCGTGGCAGGCGCCACAGGCGAGGCGGCTAGGCACGTTCTTGAAGTTGGTGGCTTGCGGGGCAACCTTGGGCGCGGTGCTGTCGTGGCACTTGGTGCAATTGCGGATGTCTTGCGGGAACTTGGTTTCGTTCAGCAGGACGCCGGCGAAGTTGTAGCCCTGCTTGACCAGCAGTTCGCCCTTGTGCACCCGGTGAATCAGGACCGGGAAGTCGCCAATCGTGACGCCGTCCGCAACCATGGTTTGGCTGCCCGCCGGGAATACGTTGTTCGTCGAAACGACGTTCGTTTGCCCGAACTTACGCTGATCGGTGTGGCAAGTCACGCAGAAGCGTGGGTCATAGCGGCTGCCGCCGTGGAACGACGCGCTTTCCGTGCCGGGGATGCCGCCCAGCTTGCCGTGGCATTCGTTGCAGCTCAGCTTGTCGACGACCAGGCGCTGTCCCGGATCCGTCGCGGCGAGCGCTTTGCCGGTCGCGGGAATGAAGTCGAAGATGGCGTTGTTCGGCTTGGCCAAGGGCACCGCCGGAACTACCTGCACTTCGTCTTTGGTGTTGGTACCGGTTCCCGGGACGTTGCCGGAAATCTGCAACGCCACGCGGTGCACTGCGTTCGGATCGTAGGTCAGGTCACCCAGATCAGCGGCCTTGTTGGCTCCCGTGAAAGTCATGGCGGCGACTTGGGCCTTGACCTGCGTGATATCACGGAAGAAAGTGTATTTGTAGGTGCCGTCGCCGTTGTCGACGAGGGTGCCATTGCTGTCGGTCGAAGGACGAGTGCCCGTCGCGGCGGCTGTCGTGGTCGGCACGGTCGTCACGACGTAGCTGACCCACTTGCTCGGGCCACTGTTCGCCGCTGAGCCGGCTGCTCCCGGCACCAGTTTAGCGATGGAGAAGGCAATGTTCTGGTACCTGGGGACGGTAGCCGTTGCTGCCTTGGTGGCCAGACCCAGACCAGCGATCGCGGTGCCGTTCTGATCGGCGACCTTGAAGTTGACCACCGGCGGGCTGGCAATAGTCACCCCGGTAATCGTCGCATTGAACTCGGTTGCCGCGAATTGGTCGGGGGTAAGGGTCGAAAGGTTGACGACATTCGCGCCTGAGGGGCCCGGAGGGCCTGAGGGGCCCGCAGGGCCGGCTGGACCGGCACTTCCATCGCTCCCACCGCAGCCGTGCAGCAATAACGCTGCGGCCGCCACGGCTGTCGCGAAGCGTGACAGCCTTTTTAACCTGCTAATCTCGATATGCACCTTGATCTCCTTGGTGAAAAGCCACCTTGCTACAAAACCACATGACGACCGCAGCATTTGTCTGACCGACGAATGCTCTTACTTGCTGATATTCCGCTTGCACTGCCACCCATTCGTGGCTCCCCTCTGTGTTGAATCAGGTTGTGATTCGCTCAAAAAAGATCTTCGGCGCGTGGCGAAGTTTGTCGAATTGTAGGTGGCGAGGCCTCGTCGAAGTCATAGGAAAAAGCTGATTTTTTGTCGTCTGCCAGCTGTGCTTGGGCAAACCACACCGACCGGCGTCGCTACTGGGCGCCCCGGAGCGGCGAAGCAGACGCGCTTCCGGGTTTGTTCGTTGATCCAAGCATCCGGTTCGACAATAATGGCACCCGAGCGCAAAGCGCCCTGTAAATAATTCCCGGAAAAAACTCAATGAAACACAGCATGATCAAGATCGCCCTGATCGCCCTGACATTGTGGATGTCAGCCAGCCTGTCGATGGCCGAAGAACCGCAGTCGCAAAAAGCGAAGCAGGCAAACGCCGCCGCCAAAGCGAAAGCGGCTGCCAAGAAAAGCAAACCGGCCCCGCCCAAGGTCGAGCTGGTTGACATCAACAGCGCGACCAAGGAGGAACTGAAGAAGCTGCCTGGCATAGGCGACGCGGATGCAGACAAGATCATCGCGGGTCGTCCTTACCTCACCAAAGCGCATCTACAGACCCACAACATCGTTTCGCCCGGCGTCTACCAGGCAATTCAGCAACTGGTTGTCGCCAGGCAGAAGGATGCCAAGTTCGCCAAGGACGTTAAAAAGTAACGCCTCGCAGATGTGAAGGCGCGAGATTTGACGTACGGAGGGCGCTTTTCCCATAACGCTCAGCTAGAACTCGAGCGATGAGGTTCTGGCGGCGACCGAAACGCCAGCTGCCGGCTGCCGGCGCAAATCCTTGGAGGACGCATAAAAAAGGCTTGTACCGCGCGCCGCACTCTCGGAGTTTTCCGAGGGCAATCTTGAGCTGCTTCTTATATCGCGAAAGCGCCCGTAATTCGAAAATCCAAGCACGCGTAATGACCGTGGGTGCCTCGTTTGGTTCGGCCACGCAGGGTGACCTGTTGTTTGGCGGCAAAGCGTTCGAACCGAGCGAAGGTTGCCACGCACCCGGCAAGTGCGGTTGGGGTCGACGTCGTGCACGGGTTGAAGTAGCATCGCACATCCCGCAAGGGTGTGAACTTGCAGGAAGCGGGGGCCAGCTCGGTGGCCCCCCAAATGTGATCGGCAGGTCCGATCGAGGAGCATGAACGTGATGAAATCCTGGGTTCGAGTGGCGGCAGTACTGGCCGCTCTGACTATCGCCGGCTGTGGCGGTGGTGGAGGTGGAACTGCCCCCGCGCCTGGTCCTGCTACCTCTGTGAAGCAGGCGATCGACGCCGCCGCGGCGGTCGCCGCGAACGACACTTCGATCAATTCGAATGCGCCGTTTACTGCGGTTCAGGCCGCCGGCGTTCCGGCCGTCACGATCAACAGCCCCCCCAAACTGAATTTCGCCGTCTTCTCCGACGGCAAAGTGGTCCAAAACCTCACGATCACCAACGTCACGGCCGCGATCGCCAAACTGGTGCCCGGCACCAACGGCGACATCGACCTTTGGACGAATTACATCTACCGTACCGAGTCGACCGCCACCGGCGCCAACCACGTCGGCCCGCTTCCCGGCAACCTGCCGGTGCTCGCGTCAGCGGTGCAGGCTACTGCGGATGGAAAGCAGACCGACCCGGCACTGCTTGCCGGCCAGCTGGTGCTCAACCCCGACGGTTACTACACGTACACTTTCAAGACCGACATCAAGAACCCCGCCCAGACCAACGGCGTGGTCTTCGAGCCGGCCCGTACCCACCGGGTGGCGCTGCAGCTCAACTATAAGAACGCGGCGGGCGCGACTGTCGTCGTGAACCCGTATTTCGACTTCACGGTCGATGCCAACGGCAACTCGGTGCCCGTCACCGATCCGGCCAAGACCCGCAAGATGGCCGACGTGTCGTCCTGCAATCAGTGCCACGAGAAGCTGGCGCTGCACGGCGGCGGTCGGGTCGACGTGCAATTGTGCGTGATGTGCCACAACCCCAGCACCACCGACGCCAACAGCGGCAATGTGCTGACCTTCATGACGATGGTCCACAAGATCCATGCCGGCAAGTTGCTCAGGGCCAGCCAAGACGCCGGCCAGGGCGGCGAGCCCCTGATCATCTGGGGCTTCAATTCCACGAAGAACGATTTCGGCGAGGTCGGCTTCCCGCAAGACCTTCGCAATTGCACGAAGTGCCATTCTGGCGACAACCCCCTCACACCGCAGGGCGATAACTGGAAGAAGCGGCCGAGCCGCGAGGCCTGCCTGACCTGCCACGCCTTCAAGCAAGGTTCGGACTGGTTCACTTCGCACACGTTCTTCAATCGCAACCAGGATCCGAACGCCGCTGCCACGCTGCTGCAGAACAGCGCGTGCGTTGGCTGCCACTCGCCCGGCTCGGCCGTCGCGCCCGAACGCGTCCACTTCAACCAGAACGAGGAAAACGGCGCCAAGTACAAGATGAACATCGACAGCGCGGCGTACGATCCCGCTACGCGCAAGGTGACCGTCAAGTACTTCCTGTCCGACCCGACCAACGGCAATGCCGCCTACAACCTGGTCACCCCCGAGTGCACGGGCACCAGCACGATCGCCTGTTCCAACCAGACCAAGTTCGGCAACCTGCGGCTCCTGGTCGGTTACCAGAACGTGATCGGGCAGCCGGCCGGCACGACCGAGTACTCCGCCAACAACAACGGCGGTGGCGGCGCGAGCGCCTTTGCCTACACGGGCGTCAACGACGGCACCAACCACTACACGGTGCAGATCTCGATTCCGCCCGATACGACGACCTCCTTTGCGTTCGGCACGGCACGGGTCATCAGCATCGGGCAGATCAAGGAGCCGCTGCTCCAGGTCAAGACGGTGGTCGACCCACGGCCTGAAGAAGTGCCCAGGACCCTGATCAATACCGTAGTCCAGAACACGTTCAAGGAATTCACGATCAGTGGTGTGCTTCAGCCGCGCCGCACAGTCGTCGCCACCGAGAAGTGCAATGTCTGCCACGCCGCCCTGGGCACCACCTCGGGTTCGAACACGTTGGCCGAGGCTTTCCACGGCGGCGCTCGCAACATCGTCGAAGCTTGTGTGGTCTGCCACGATCCGAACAAGGTGTCGGCATCGACCTTCATGACCAATGGCCTGGCGTTGAACGAGTCGTTCCAGCTCAAGCGGATGATCCACGGCATCCACGGCAACTCCAAGCGCACTTTCCCGTTCACGCATGGCAACGGGGTGATCGGCATCTTCAACGACGATGGCACCTCGGCAACCGGCGGCGCGCCGTTGGCGCCCGATGTGATCAACTACGCCGCCGAAGTCTTGTATCCCCAGGTGGGACTGAACTGCAATAGTTGCCACGTCAACAACTCCTACAAGGTCGACCGTGGCGTGCTCGGCGCCGTGGTATCCAAGCCCGCGGGAGAAACCGACCCGACGAAATGGCTGGTGATTTCGCCCAAGGCCGCGAGTTGCACGGCATGCCACGACTCGCCCAAGGCGATCGGTCACGTGACCACTTTCGGGAATGCGTCGTTCGGCGACCGCACGCAAGCGACGTCGCTGCTGACGCAGGAAATCTGCGCTGACTGCCATTCCAGCGGGTTGTTCAAAGGCGTGGACCTCGTCCACGGACAACAGTAATCAGGGGCCGGCGAGATAAACCAAGATTCACTCGCCGGCTTGTTTCTTTAGAGGGCCGGGGACCGGAGGAGATCGAATGCAAATCAAACGAGCGATGGCGATCGTCGCCCTGGGATTCTTTGGGCTGGTCGCAACCGCGGGTGCCGCTGGCGTCGACGCGGCGGCGTCCGCCGCCTGCGTCAAGTGCCACGACGAGGAAGACATGCCGGACAACAGCCGCCACGCCCATGCGGTTGTCACGGATTCCCGCACCCCGACCTGCGTGAGCTGCCATGGGCCGAGCCCCGCCCACCAGGCCAAGCCCGCGGGTGCCTTGCCGGACCGCGTGTTCGGCAAGAAGGCGCAAGTGCCGGTGAGCGAACTCAATGGCGCCTGCCTCAGCTGCCACCAGAAGGACGCGAAACGGGCGCTGTGGGGCGGCAGCCAGCACGAAAGCGCAAACCTCGCCTGCTCGTCCTGCCATCGGAACCATACCAACCAGGACAAGGTGCTGGCCCGCGCCACCCAGATTGACGTGTGCTTCACCTGCCACAAGGAGCAGCGCACGCAGCTCGCCAAGCCTTCCCATCACCCGATACCCGAAGGCAAGATGAGCTGCTCGGATTGCCACAACGTGCATGGATCGGCCGGGCCCAAGCTTGCCAGGCGTGACAGCACCAACGCCACCTGCTACACCTGCCACGCCGAGAAGCGCGGCCCGTTCGTCCATCCTCACGAGCCGGTGCAGGAGGACTGCGCCATCTGCCATAACCCGCACGGCAGCACGGTGGCAGCCCTGCTCAAGACCAGGCCGCCGATCCTGTGCCAGCAGTGCCACACGCCCCACGTCACCGGCGGCATCGGCGCTGTGGGAGGCCAGCGCGGCGTCTTCCCGCCCGCGGCACCAGGACAGGCTTCGCCCGCCGTCACGGCGACGACCAACGGCAAGAACGTGGTGAACATCTGGCAAGGCCGCGCGTGCGCGAACTGCCACACCCAAGTGCATGGTTCGAATAACCCGGCGACGACCAATCCGACGCCCGGCTTTCTGTTCCGCTGAGACCGGAGAATGTTTATGACCACCATCATCCGGCCCGACAACACCCGCCTCTCACTGCTGGCCCTGGCCATGCTCTCCGCTTTCGGCACGGCGCAGGCCCAGCTGGCTCCGGCTTACGAGGCCAACGCCAGCGTCGGTCTCGGTTTCGTCAGCGGCGACCGCGCGGACCGCTCTCTTTACGACCAGTACAACGGCCTGCGGCCCGGCAGCCACGTGTTCGGCATTTTCGATGCCGATTACTACCGGCGCGACGACACCAAGGGCACGGCGGTTGATTTCCAGGTCACCGACGTCCTGAACCGGGACCGCGAATTGGGTTTCCGTTGGAAAAAGCAGGGCGACTGGAAGTTCTCCGCCGATTACCGCGAACTGCAGCGGCGCGATCCTGCCATTCCCAACACCGGCTTGATCGGCGCAGGCACCACCACGCCGCAAGTGGTGGCCCTGCCAGGCGGGCCTGGCACCGGTTCGGACCTGGACCTGAAGACCCAACGCACCGGCCTGGGCTTCGCCCTCTCGAAGGTCATCAGCAGCGCGTGGCAGTTCGATGCGAGTCTGCAGAGCGAGAAAAAAGAAGGCTCGCGGCTGTGGGGCATCGGCTTCACCTGTCCATCAGCCGTTGCGCCGGGTTGCGGCGCCGGTACCGGCGCCAATACCGGCACTGGGGTGCTGATGCTGCCCGAGCCGATCGACTCGCGCCACAGCCAGCTCGAGGCGAGGGTGACCTTTGCCCGCGACAAGCTGCACTTGTCGGCCGGGTACTATGGCTCGTTCTATCGCAACGAGAACGGCAGCCTCAATCCGTCGGTGCCTGGTAGCCTGTTCAACCCGGTAGGCACGCTTCTTCCGTTGTCGACGGGACTTCAACCCATCCTGAGCCAGCCTGTCGCATTGCCACCGGACAACCAGGCGCACCAGTTGGACCTGACCGGCAGCTACACCTTTACGCCGACAACCCTGCTGAACTTCAAGCTGGCCTATTCGCAAGCCACCCAGCACGACAACTTCGCTACAGCCGGTCTGACGAACGCGCCGCTCGGCGTGGGGGATCTGGGCGGCAAGGTGACCACAACCCTGGCACAGGTCGGCATCACCGCGCGTCCGATGCCCAAGCTGTCGCTGTCCGGGAACGTGCGCTACGAGGACAGGAACGACCAGACCCCGCTTGCGCTGTACAACGTGGAAGATACGCAGAGGTACACCAACCATCGGGAGCCGTACAAGAACCTGCGCGCCAAGGGGCAGGCGGGCTATCAGTTCAACAGCGACTACCGCGGCACGCTGGGTGTGGAATACCAGCAAATCGATCGCGGCGTGCTGGATCCCACTGGCGCAGTGGCCGGTATCACCGCTTTGCGAGCGAAGACCGAGGAGACTGGGCTGCGCGCCGAGTTGCGGCGCCGCATGGCGGAAGACCTCAGTGGGGCCGTCAGTATCGAACACAGCAAGCGCGACGGCTCCAACTGGCTGAAGGACAACAGCGGGACCGGCGTTACCGAAGTCACCGACCCCAGCGCCGCGGGCATCGATTTCTCCAGAGGCATCTTCATGCCGACGCTGGCCGATCGCAAACGCGACAAGGTGAAGCTCAATGCCGATTGGCAGCCGAACGAACGCCTTGCTCTCCAGGCCTACGTCGAAGCCGGCAAGGACCGGTTCAGCTCGCCCAGCAGCTTCGGCCTGCACGACTCGTCGATGAATAACCTGGGCGTCGACTGGACGTTTGCCGTGAACGACAAGTGGAACCTCAACGGTTATTTGTCTTACGGCCGCCAGGAACTCAACCAATCGCGCCCGGATGCCGCCATCCTCGACTTCGACAACAAGGCCACCAGCCTGGGCTTGGGAATTACCGGCAAGCCGATGGCCAAGCTCGATGTCGGAGCATCGCTGTCGTTCCTTCAAGACCGCAGCGTTTTCCAACAGGCTCTCGACCTGACTGCGGGCCAGGAAAGTGCCGCTCTCCTCGCTGCGACCGGCGGGCTGCCCGATATCGTCTTCCGGCAGACAACGCTAAAGCTGTTCGGCAAGTACACGCTGGACAAGCAGTCGGCGGTGCGGGTCGAGGTCGGACATCAACGATCGACATGGAGCGATTGGGCCTGGAACTACAACGGCACGCCGTTCGTGTATTCCGACGGTACGATCATCAATCGAGGGCAAGTCCAGAAAGTGAGCTTCATCGGGGTGAGATACACCTACCACTGGCAGTGATACTGCTGGCTCAAAGTTGTACCCATCCGCCCAGCCTTGGTTCTCACTTACGCAAGTACACAAGCGAGCTTGGTAGCCGTTGACATTCGTCAACGGCTTCCCTCTGGGCTCGCGGCACTATCTTTATCAACCACCACTTCACTTAAACGGAGCAGAAACATGAAAGTTACTCCCTTGCTGGCCGCCGCGGCTGCCGTGTTCGCATTCTCCCTGCCGGCTGCAGCCGCAGTCGACGCCGACGCCGCCAACAAAATGATCAAGGACAACGGCTGCACCAAGTGCCATTCGGTCGACAAGGACAAGAAGGGCCCGTCGTTCAAGAAGACGGCCGCCAAGTACAAAGGCAAGGCCGACGGCGAAGCCAAGGTCACGGAAATGATCACCAAGAGTCCCAAGGTCAAGTTCGATGACGGCAGCACGGAGGAACACAAGGCCGTGAGCACGAAGGACGCGGCCGAGATCAAAAACCTGGTCCAGTGGATCCTCGCGCAATAAGCGCACCGCCACCGTAGTACCCGAGGATCCGCCCCATGCCGCCCCCGCCCCTCGCAGACGTTGTGTTCCCCGCGTCCGCAATGGCGCCGCCCGCCCTCAAACTGCCGATTCCACGCTATCTCGAGCAGGTCTACTGGTGGGCCTATGTGCACCCGAACGCCGTGCGCTTTTTCGAGCGTGAGTGGCTGGTCAACCTGATCCTCTTCGGCAACTACGGCAGGCTGCGGGATGCGGCACTGGCCGATCTCGGCGAGACCGTGCACGGCAAGACGCTGCAGGTCGCCTGTGCTTACGGCAACATCACGCCCAGACTTCACTCGCGCCTTGCGCCCGATGCGAGCCTGGACGTGGTCGACATCCTCCCGATTCAGTTGCTGAACCTGGGCAAGAAGCTGCCGGCCGACGAGCGAGTGGTGCTGCTGCAGGGCGACTCATCGTCGCTCGCCTGCCCCGATGCGAGTTACGACCAGGTCCTGCTGTTCTTCCTGTTGCACGAGCAACCGGAGCATGTCCGGCGTGCCACACTCGCCGAAGCCATGCGGGTGGTCAGGCCGGGCGGCAGGATCGTCATCGTCGACTACCACCGGCCGGTGCCCTGGCATCCGCTGCGCCTGTTGATGACCGGCGTGTTCCGCAAGCTCGAGCCCTATGCGATGGACCTGTGGAACAACGAGGTCGAAGTCTTCCTGCCGCAGCATGCGCGGCCGGTTTCGATCGCCAAGGAAACGTATTACGGCGGGCTGTACCAGAAACTGGTGCTGACCCGCTAGCTCTCCAACCAAGAAAGAAGGGGCCACCAGATGGATGTCTTCAAGGCCGATGTAGCGATCGTCGGCGCGGGCGGGGCCGGGCTTCGCGCTGCGATAGCCGTGGCCGAGGCCGACCCGTCGCTCACGATCGCGCTTATCTCCAAGGTTTATCCAATGCGCAGCCACACGGTGGCGGCCGAAGGCGGGGCCGCCGCGGTCACGCAGTCGCACGATAGCCTGGAGGCGCATTTCCACGACACCGTAGCCGGGGGCGACTGGCTGTGCGAGCAGGACGTGGTCGAGTTCTTCGTGGGCCAGGCCCATGAGGAAATGGTGCAGATGGAACACTGGGGCTGCCCGTGGAGCCGTACGGCCGACGGGCGTGCCAACGTGCGCGCCTTCGGCGGCATGAAGATCGAGCGCACCTGGTTCGCCGCCGACAAGACCGGCTTCCACATGCTGCATACGCTGTTCCAGACGTCGATCAAGTATCCGTCGATCAAGCGCTTCGATGAGCATTTCTGCGCCGACCTGATCGTGGACGAGGGTCG
>DATNCB010000852.1:0-2939 GCA_035571715.1 Ramlibacter sp. | reverse complement strand
GGTGATCAGCGCGTTGTCGCTGTTCCTGTTCACCGCCGTCGCCGGCCGGCTGTGGTGCGGCTTTGCCTGTCCGCAGACCGTCTACACCGAGCTGTTCCTGTGGATCGAGCGCAAGGTGGAAGGCGACCGCAACGCGCGCATCCGCCTGGACGCCTCGCCGATGTCGCCGCAAAAGCTGGCCCGCAAGGCCTTCAAACACCTGCTGTGGATCACGCTGGGCGTGTGGACCGGCTTCACCTTCGTGGGCTACTTCACGCCGATCCGGATGCTGTGGGCCGAGGCGTTCACGCTTTCCTTTGGTCCCTGGGAGTGGTTCTGGGTCAATTTCTACGGGCTTGCCACGTACGGCAATGCGGGCTTCCTGCGCGAGCAGGTGTGCAAGTACATGTGCCCTTATGCGCGCTTCCAGAGCGCCATGTTCGACCGTGACACGCTGATCGTCAGTTATGACGCGGCGCGCGGAGAGCCGCGCGGCTCGCGCTCCCGCAAGGCCGATCCAGCCGTGCTCGCGCTCGGCGCCTGCGTCGACTGCAGCTTGTGCGTGCAGGTCTGCCCGACCGGCATCGACATCCGCCAGGGGCTGCAGTACGAGTGCATCGGCTGCGCCGCCTGCGTCGATGCGTGCGACGACGTGATGGACCGGATGAACTATCCGCGCGGGCTGATCCGATTCACCACGCTGAACGGCATGGCCAGGCGTTGGAGCCGCTCGCAGATCCTGCGCCATGTACTGCGACCGCGGGTACTGGTCTATGGCGCGGTGCTGCTGGCGCTGTGCGTTGCGCTGCTGGGCAGCCTGGTGATTCGCACACCGCTGAAGGTCGATGTGGTGCGCGACCGCGCGTCGCTGTCGCGCATCGTCGCCGGCGGCAAACTTGAAAACGTCTATCGCTTGCAGATCATGAACGCCACCGAGCAGCCACAGCGTTATCGCATCTCCGCCGCTGGGCTGGAAGGCCTGGTCCTGGCGTCCGAGGCGGAGGTTGCCGTCGGACCAGCCGAGTCGCGCTGGGTTGCCGTGCGGCTGCAGATCCCCTACGGCGCAGCTGCACCCGGCTCGCATCCCGTCCATTTCAACATCGCAGCCGTCTCGGGCGAGGCCCAGGTCAGCGAGAAGTCGGCCTTTCTGGTGCCGAGATAGGAGCCCAAGATGAAACACGAACAACCAAGCGCGCCGTGGTGGAAATACGGCCACGTGTGGCTGGTCATCTCCGGTCCGGCCGTGGTGGTCGTGGCCGCGCTGTTTACGGCTTGGCTCGCGGCGCGCAGCCCGGACCCGGTGCTGGCGGAAGAACATTACCGCCGCCCGGTGGCGGTCAACAAGAGCACGGCGAATGACGGTGCGTTGATGCCGGCCCTGCAAGGCCGCAACCACGCGGCGACGCCTGCGCGTTAGCTCACCCCGGACGGAAGGAGACCAGCCATGTGGAACCAGAAATTGATGTGGATCGCCTGGCCCGCGTTCCTGGCGGCTTGCTTGCTCGAACTCGTTGTATTCGCCGTGGTGGACCCGCAGGACCTGCACTGGTTCGGCCGTCCCCTGGCGCTATCGCGCCAGGGCGTCTACACGGTGAGTTTCTTCGCGTTCTGGGCCATCAGCTGCGTGTCGAACGCACTGTCGGCGTTCCTGGGCACCCCGCCTGCCGAGGTGAACATGTGCCCGCTGGCAGCGGGCGAGCGGCCGGACGGCTGCCCGCAGCAATAGGCAGCGCGACTGTCCTAAAGACAGGACACTACCGGCGCGTGACCAGCTTGCTGGCCGCGAGTGCGCCCAGGCCGCCGAGCACCAGCGCGCGCAGCCAGGGGCGGCGCACCAGAAGGCGGCCCGCAATCAGGCCCATCCCGGCGAACGCCAGTTCGGTACGCAATAGGGCCAGGGACTCGCGCATCTGCGCACGCTGCTGCTGGACCTCGGCGCCGAGCATCGCGCGCCGGCGCGCGATGGCATGCAGGCGCGCTTTCACGGCGCGTCCCGCGACAGCTCGCAGTCCCTGTCCATCTCGGCGAGTGTGCCGGCCAGGAAGCGCGGCTTGTCGCGCAGCGCGCGGGCCAGGCGCCACGCCATGAGGGCGCCGGCAAGTGCGAAGAACGCGGTGACGCCCAGTGTCGCGGCCAACCGCGCGCCTTCCCAGAAATAGATCACGAACGTGGCCGCGGCGCTCGCGAGCGCCAGCGCCAGCATCAGAGCGGTGACCAGCGCGCCGGCGAGCAGTCCGCCCACCCGCAGCAATTCCTCCTCGACGTCGAGCGAGGCGAGTTCGAGCCGCTGCCGCGCGATCAACAGCGAACTGGCGGCCAGCTGGGTCAACGACTGGCCCAGGCCCATCGCCTTACCTGCGCGCGATGAGCATGCCCAGCAGCAGGCCCACGCCCGCGCCTATGCCGATCGATTCCCATGGATGTTCGTGCACATAGCCATCGGTGGCGCGGGCCGCCCGGCGCGTGCTTTCCATGACTGCTTTTTCCATCGATTCGAGTTCCGCGCGAGCTGCCTTGAGGCTGCGTTCGAGCCGTGCGCGCGCCTCGTCGTAGCCGTCTCCGGCATCGGTCGCCGCATGCCGGAGCAATTCTTCGGCGTCCTTGACCACTGCCTTGAAATCCTCCGCGAGGCGCTTCTGGCCATTCTTGGCGGTCTGATCGTTCATCGTATTGCTCCTTGGGTCCAGTCCAGTCTAGTCACGCGATTGCAGGGGAGCGTTGATCATTGTCAAGATTGGGAGCGCAGGCCCAGCGTGCGCTCCCGAGCGGCCGTTGATATGGGTCAAGCCTGCTTTCAGCAGCGTGGCCTAACGTGGGCGCTTGCAAGCAGGAGCTTCCATGAGCGATCTATTCACCGACCGCGCCGCGGCCGGCCGCGCTTTAGCGGACCGGTTGCAGGCCTACGCCGGCCGCAAGGACGTCGTGGTGCTGGCCTTGCCGCGCGGTGGTGTTCCGGTCGC
>DATNCB010000851.1:0-4565 GCA_035571715.1 Ramlibacter sp. | reverse complement strand
TACTACCGGTTGAACGTGCTGCCGATCCGGGTACCGCCGCTGCGCGAGCGCCGGGCCGATATTCCGGCGCTGGTCGAAGTGCTGGCGGAGGATATGGCCCTGCGCAGCGGGTCGGCGCCGCCCGAATTGGACGCCGATGCGATGGCACTGCTCGCGGCGCAGAACTGGCGCGGCAACATCCGTGAGTTGCGCAACGTCATGGAGCAGGCCGCGATGCGCAGCGACTCCCATCGCATCGAAGTCCGGCACCTCGAAGAAGTGCTGCGCGAGTCCGGGGTCAAGCACATCGCTGCTCCGGCCGTGGTGACACAGGACGCAGCGAGGCCGACCTCACCGGTGTTGCGGCCGCTGGCCGAGCAAGTTGCCGAGATCGAGCGGCAAGCTATCGATGCCGCGATGGCAGCCACCGGCGGCAACAAGGTCGCAGCGGCCAAGCTGCTCGGCATTTCGCGCGCCAAGCTGTACGAACGGCTCGAGGCCCTGCCTGATTTTCGAGCAGTGCCTGGAAAAAAGACAATCCGGGTTGCGTGATTTTCAGGCACTGGGCGGACTGGTGCCGGAAAAATCGTTTTGAATCAAGGGTCTGCCCTCTGGCATGGCCCATGCATTACGCTACGGTTCGCCTTTCGATTCGCAATAAGGAGACATTCGATGCAACGTCGCACCTGGGTGGCGCTCGCCGCGCTCGCAGCTTCCGCCTTCACTTTGCCCGTGGCCTTCGGCCAAGCCAAGGAAATCAAGATCGCGCACATCTACAGCCGCACCGGGCCGCTGGAGGCGTACGGCAAGCAGACGCAGACCGGCCTGATGATGGGGCTCGATTACGCGACGGGCGGCACCATGTCCGTCAATGGCCGCAAGATCGTGGTCATCGAGAAGGACGACCAGGGCAAGCCCGACCTGGGCAAGTCGCTGTTGGCGACCGCCTATTCGGACGACAAAGTCGATCTCGCGATGGGACCCAGCTCCTCGGGCGTTGCGCTGGCCATGCTGCCGGTAGCCGAGGAGTACAAGAAAATCCTGCTGGTCGAGCCGGCGGTGGCGGATTCGATCACGGGCGAGAAATGGAACAAGTACATCTTTCGCACGGGACGCAACAGCTCGCAGGACGCAATTTCGAACGCGGTTGCGCTCGACAAGCCGGGCGTGTCCATCGGGACGCTCGCGCAGGATTACGCTTTCGGCCGCGACGGCGTGAAGGCGTTCAAGGAATCGATCAAGAAGGCAAAGATCGTCCATGAAGAATACCTGCCCGCCAACACCACCGACTTCACGGCCGGCGCGCAGCGGCTGATCGACAAGCTCAAGGACCTGCCGGGCCGCAAGGTGATCTGGATCATCTGGGCCGGCGCCGGCAATCCGTTCAAGATCGCCGACCTGGATCTCAAGCGCTACGGCATCGAGATCGCGACGGGCGGGAACATCCTGCCGGCGATGGCGGCGTACAAGCAGTTCCCGGGCATGGAAGGGGCGACGTACTATTACTTCGGAATCCCCAAGAATCCCGTCAACGAAGCGCTGGTCGCGAGCCATTACAAGCAGTTCAAGAGCCCGCCCGATTTCTTCACTGCCGGCGGTTTCTCCGCGGCGATGGCGATCGTGACCGCGCTGAAGAAAACCAATGGTGACACCAACACCGAAAAGCTGATCGCGGCAATGGAAGGCATGAGCTTCGACACGCCGAAGGGCAAGATGACGTTCCGCAAGGACGACCACCAGGCGATGCAAAGCATGTACCACTTCAAGATCAAGGCCGACCCCGCGTTTGCCTGGGGCGTGCCCGAGCTGGTCCACGAGATCAAGCCGGAAGAGATGAACGTGCCGATCCGCAATAAACGCTAGGTTGTCATGCCGGACCCCGGATCAGGTCCGGGCCAAGCTCTGATCCGGCATTCATAGCATTGGCTCGCCACCGTGGATGCCGGATCGAGTCCGGCATGACAGAACTGTTCTGAGGCTTTTCACTCAAGACCATGAGCTTGCTTGCGACGCGCGACTTGACTATCCGTTTCGGCGGCCATGTGGCCGTCAATGGCGTGACCTGCGCGTTCCAACCGGGCACGCTCACCGCTATCGTCGGCCCGAATGGCGCGGGAAAGACCACCTACTTCAACCTGATCTCGGGGCAGCTCAAGCCGACGGGGGGGCAGGTCACGCTCAACGGCCGTGACCTGTCCGGTTTCTCGGCTTCGGAGCGAACCCGCGCAGGGCTTGGCCGGGCCTTTCAGCTCACCAACCTGTTTCCCCGGCTGACGGTGCTGGAGAACGTACGTCTGGCCGTGCAGGCCGCACGCGAGGGCAAGCACCGGCGCGGCTTCAATCTGTGGAGCATCTGGAGCGACCACCGCGACCTGATGGCGCGGGCCGACCAGATCCTCGTCGCGGTGGCTCTGGCGGACAAGGAGGGCGAGCTCGTCGCGAACCTGCCGCACGGGGACCAGCGCAAGCTGGAGGTGGCGCTGCTGATGGGCCTGGAGTCCCAGGTATTCATGTTCGACGAGCCGACCGCGGGCATGAACGCGGCCGAAGTCCCGGTGATCCTGAACCTGATCCGCAAGCTCAAGGAGGACGAGAGCAAGACCATTCTGCTGGTGGAACACAAGATGGACGTGGTGCGCGAACTGGCCGACCGCATCATCGTGCTGCACAACGGCACGCTGGTGGCGGATGGGGATCCGGCGACGGTGATCGCATCGCCCATAGTCCAAGAGGCTTATCTGGGCGTTTCCGCCCAGACCGCCTCTGGCCAAGATGGGACGCCCCCCACCCCAACCCTCCCCTCGAGGGGAGGGCTCGAAAGACCATGAGAGACAACCTGCTCGCGCTCGAAGGTGTGCATACGCACATCGGTGCGTATCACATCCTGCACGGCGTCGATCTCGCCGTGCCGCGCGGCAAGCTCACGATGCTGCTGGGCCGCAACGGGGCCGGCAAGACTACGACGCTGCGCACGATCATGGGTTTGTGGCACGCGTCGCAAGGGCGCATCACTTTCAATGGCCAGGACATCACGCAGTTGCCCACGCCGCAGATCGCGTCGATGAATGTGGCCTACGTGCCGGAGAACATGGGCATCTTCTCCGACCTCACGGTCAAGGAAAACATGCTGCTCGCGGCGCGCTGGGCCCGGACCGCGGGGCAGATCGACGCCCAGCGCCTGAAGTGGATCTTCTCGCTGTTCCCGGCGGTCGAAAAGTTCTGGAACCATCCGGCCGGCAAGCTTTCCGGCGGCCAGAAGCAGATGCTCGCCGTCGCCCGCGCCATTGTCGAGCCGCGCGAACTGCTGATCGTCGATGAACCGAGCAAGGGGCTGGCGCCGGCGATCATCAACAACATGATCGATGCATTTGCCCAGCTCAAGGCCAGCGGCGTGACGATCCTGCTGGTGGAACAGAACATCAATTTCGCCAAGCGCCTCGGCGACACCGTGGCGGTGATGGACAACGGCTTGGTCGTGCACGCCGGCTCGATGCGGGAGCTGGCCGAGGACGAGGCCTTGCAGCATTCGCTGCTGGGGTTGGCGATATGAACGTAGTGACAAGCGTGGGGGCAACATGACCGACTTCGATTGGAAGCCGCTCGCCCTGATCCCGGCGCTGGCGCTGCTGGTGCTGCCCTTCATTGGCTCCGGCTCGACCTGGGTCACGCTGACCGTGGCGGGGCTCGCCATGGGCATGATCATTTTCATCATCGCCTCGGGCCTGACGCTGGTGTTCGGTCTCATGGACGTGCTCAATTTCGGGCACGGCGTGTTCATCGCGCTGGGCGCCTTCGTTGCGACCAGCGTTCTGGGCAGCATGAGCGACTACACCGCATCGAGCAGCTTGTGGCGGAACATGATGGCGGTACTGCCTGCGATGCTGGCGGCGATGCTCGTAGCCGGCGCCGTCGGCGTGGCATTCGAGCGCTTCATCGTGCGCCCGGTGTATGGCAATCACCTCAAGCAGATCCTGATCACGATGGGCGGCATGATCATCGGCGAGGAGCTGATCAAGGTGATCTGGGGGCCGTTGCAGATTCCGCTGCCGCTGCCCGAAGGCATGCGCGGCTCGATTTTCCTGGGCGACGCGGGTGTCGAGAAATACCGGCTGATTGCGGTCGTGGTGGGTCTGCTGGTCTTCGGCATCCTGCTGTGGGTGCTGACCCGCACCAAGATCGGCCTGCTGATCCGCGCCGGCGTGCAGGACCGCGAGATGGTGGAGTCTCTCGGCTACCGCATCAGGGTGCTGTTCATCGGCGTGTTCGTGGTCGGCAGCGCACTGGCCGGCCTGGGCGGCGTGATGTGGGGCCTGTACCAGCAGAACGTGATTCCGCAGATGGGGGCGCAGGTCAACATCCTGATTTTCATCGTGCTGATCATCGGCGGGCTGGGCTCCACCACGGGCGCGCTGATCGGTGCCTTGCTGGTCGGGCTGATGGCCAATTACACCGGCTTCCTGGTGCCCAAGGCGGCGCTGTTTTCCAACATCGCGCTGATGATGGCCATCCTGCTCTGGCGGCCGCAGGGCGTGTATGCGCTCAGCCGCTGAAATCCATCGGCCATGCTGAATCGTTTTCTTTCCAAC
>DATNCB010000850.1:0-4439 GCA_035571715.1 Ramlibacter sp. | reverse complement strand
GCCAGTTCCGCGATCCAGCATTTCTTCCTGCGCAAAGAGCGTTAGCTGCGCTGCTTTGATTGGCGCGCCTCTGCCTTTTTGAACGCAGAGGACGCAAAGGTTGCGCAGAGGACGCAGAGAATCCATTTTTTCTTTGTCTTCCTCCGCGATCTCTGCGTAATCTCTGCGCCCTCTGCGTTCAAAAAATCTCCCGAATACAACAATCCTTCCGCACTGTGAAGACCTTCCTCCGCCAGCAACTCGAACGCTACCCGGTCCGCCTCAAGGAACTGGACTTCTTCCTGTCGCAGCCGGATGTGGTCGGCAACATGGATCGCTTTCGCGCGCTGACGCGCGAGCATGCCGAAGTCAGCAGCGTCGCGGCGCTGTATGAACGCTTCAGCGAACGCGAAGCCGGCCTGGCACAGGCGCAGGACATGCTGGCAGACCCGGAGATGGCCGGGATGGCGCGCGACGAGATCGCCGCGATCGAAGCGGAACTGCCCGAACTGGAAGACGAGTTGCAGCGCATGCTGCTGCCCAAGGACCCGGACGACGCGCGCAACACCTTCATCGAAATCAGGGCTGGCACGGGGGGCGACGAGTCGGCGCTGTTCGCCGGCGATTTGCTGCGCATGTACACCCGCTACGCCGAACGCCAGGGCTGGCGCACCGAAATCGTGAGTGAGAGCGGCGGCGAAGTCGGCGGCTACAAGGAAATCGTGATCCGGATCGTCGGCGCAGGCGCATACGGCAAGCTCAAATTCGAGTCGGGCGGGCATCGCGTGCAGCGCGTCCCGGCCACGGAAACTCAAGGGCGCATCCACACCAGCGCCTGCACCGTGGCCGCCCTGGCCGAACCGGATGAGGCACAGGCCGTGCAGATCAACCCGGCCGACCTGCGCATCGACACTTACCGCGCCAGTGGCGCCGGCGGCCAGCACGTCAACAAGACCGATTCGGCGGTGCGCATCACCCACCTTCCCACCGGGATCGTGGCCGAATGCCAGGACGATCGATCGCAGCACCGCAACAAAGCCAAAGCGATGCAGGTGCTGGCGGCGCGCATCAAGGAAAAGGAACGCTCCGAACGCGCCGCCAAGGAGGCCGCCACACGCAAGGGCCTGATCGGCAGCGGCGATCGCAGTGACCGCATCCGCACCTACAACTTCCCGCAGGGGCGCCTGACCGATCACCGCATCAACCTCACGATTTACAAGCTGCAATTCATCATGGAAGGCGACCTGGACGAGGTGATCGACGCACTGCTGCTGGCACGCAAGGCCGAGCAGCTGGAAGAACTCGAATTCAGCCAAGGGGCCGGCCGTTGACCCTGGCGGACGCACTGGCCGCCGCCGTCGCGCGCGGAGTGGAAAGACTCGATGCGCAGTTGCTGCTGCTGCATGTGCTGGGTCGTCCGCATACGGACCGGGCCTGGCTGTTGGCGCACGACACCGACCCGCTGGCCGGCGCCCAACGAGCGGCCTTCCTTGAACTGTGCGAGCGTCGCGCCGGGCAAGAGCCGCTGGCCTACATCGTCGGCCGGAAGGAGTTTTTCGGCCTGGAGCTGGTCGTCGACAAGCGCGTACTGGTGCCGCGCCCGGAGACGGAAACCGTCGTGGAATGGGCGTTGGAGGTTCTTGGCCGTCATGACGAACGTTCTGTGATCGACCTCGGTACGGGAAGCGGCGCCATCGCTCTCGCTATCAAGCAGGCGCGGCCGCAAGCGCTGGTGGAAGCGGTGGATTGCAGCGTGGAGGCACTGGCAGTCGCGCGTGAAAATTCGCGCCGCCTGTCGCTGGACGTCAATTTGTCGCAAGGCTCCTGGCTGGCGGCAAGCGAGCAACGCTATGACCTGATCGTCGCCAATCCGCCCTATGTGGCCGATGCCGACCCTCATCTGGCCGCATTGAAACACGAACCGCTGCGTGCCCTGGCTGCCGGCCGCGACGGCCTTGACGACATTCGCGCCATCATCGGCCAGGCCCCGGCGCATCTGCGCCCGGGCGGCTGGCTGCTGCTGGAGCACGGCTGGGATCAGGCGCAGGCCGTGCGGGGGTTGCTCGCGACCGCTGGCCTGAACGGTGTGGCTACCCGGCGCGATCTTGCGGGCATTGAACGCTGCTCAGGCGGCAAATGGCCTGAACTGGGATAATCACGGTTGATATTTACGAGGCTTCGGCCGGCAAGGAGTTTTTCAATGAGCGACGTTCAGCAACGCATCGAGCAGCTCGTCAAGAATAGCGACGTGGTGCTGTTCATGAAGGGCGATGCGACTTTTCCTCAATGCGGGTTTTCAGGACGCGCCATTCAGATCCTGAAAGCCTGCGGTGTCGACCCGAAAGGGCTGAAGACCGTGAACGTGCTGGAAGACGACGAGATCCGCCAGGGCATCAAGGAATACAGCAACTGGCCGACCATTCCCCAGCTGTACGTGAAGGGCGAATTCGTCGGCGGTTCGGACATCATGATGGAGATGTACCAGAGCGGCGAGTTGCAGCAGGTGCTGGGCTCCACGCCAGTCTGACCGCGCGGCGGTCAGTCCCGGGGGCTTGACCCGGGATCGGGGATTCGATCGCAGTTCTCACCCGCATTCGATCGGGTGCATCAGCAGTCCCGCGACAGGGCTGCCAGCTGCAGCTGTCGGCAATTGCTGACATCGATTTGCGCCAACACCGCTACTCCATTGAACTATGGCACGGCTTATGCTCGAATGAGACGCAAGCCCTGACAAGGAGTCGTCGATGGAATCACGCAGTCTCGTTCCTCATCAGTCTTCCTCGTTGAAGCTGCCGATTGCCAATCTGCGCAACGTGTTTCGCCCCCATGACGTGGAGCGCAAATTGGCGAAGCTTCCTGGCAGGGACCATGAAAATCTCCGCACGACTTACGAGCGCATGCTCGAACGCGGCCCGGAGCGCTTCCAGGTCAAGCCCAGCGGAGTACCCGACATGAGTGCTCTGTACGAGCAGCTGCCCAACTTCACCGATGCGCTGGACGACGTCAGACGCCATGTGGCGCTGGCGCAAGATTGCGGCGACGGGCTGGAGGTGACTCCCATGCTCCTGCTCGGCCCGCCCGGAATCGGCAAAACGCATTTCGCGCGCAAGCTGGCCGACCTGCTGGGCACCGGCATGAGCCTGGTCCCTATGAGTTCGATGACAGCGGGCTGGCTGCTCTCGGGTGCCTCGTCGCAATGGAAGGGCGCCAAGCCCGGCAAGGTGTTCGACGCGCTGGTGGAGGGGCAGTACGCGAATCCGGTCATCGTGGTGGACGAAATCGACAAGGCCAGCGCGGATGCCCAGTACGACCCGCTGGGCGCGCTGTACAGCCTGCTGGAACACGATACGGCCGCAGCTTTCATGGACGAGTTCGCCGAAGTCGCGATCGACGCCAGCCAGGTGATCTGGATCATGACCGCCAACGACGGGCATGCGATTCCCGAACCCATCCTCAACCGCATGAACGTATTCGAGATCGAAACGCCATCGCCCGCCGAGGCACGCCGGATCGCGCGCAATTTGTACGCATCGATTCGCAGCGAACACGGCTGGGGCGACCGTTTCGAAGCCGAGCCATCGGCCGACTTGCTTGACCATCTGGCGGAGCTGGCGCCGCGCGACATGCGGCGTGCACTGATGACCGGTTTCGGCAATGCACGGCTCGATCAGCGCGGCGAGATCTCGGTGGACGATCTGCCGAAAGCGGGAGCGGCGAAGGGCAGGATCGGTTTCGTGCAATAGCCCTAATTCGGCCCGCCCGGCGCCTTGTCCGCCGCCAAGTCCCGGAATTCCCAGAACTTGCCGGCGCCGAGCACGGCGTTGGGGTACTGGGGTTTGCCACGGCTGCCGTTGTAGCGGCCCAGCGCCATGAACAGGTCGCCGCGTTCGCGATCGATATAGTGGCGCAGGATCACACAGCCGAAGCGCAGGTTGGTCTGCATGTGGAACAGCTTGCTCACGTCGCCGTCGCCGATCACACGCGTCCAGAACGGCATCACCTGCATATAGCCCCGCGCTCCGGCACCGCTCACGGCAAACTTGCGAAAGTTGCTTTCGACCTGGATCAGGCCGAGTACCAGGCCCGGGTCCAGGCCGGCGCGCCGGCTCTCGTACCAGACGGTCTGCAGAAACTCCTTGCGCTCCAGCCATTCGGTGGTGCGCCGTCTCAGGCGGCCGCTCATGGCACCCAGCCAGCGCAAGTAGGCCAGGCGCTTTTCCAGGTCAGCGAATTCGGGAATCGGCGGCGCCGAATTGGCAACCGCTGAACTCAATGCCGTGCGCACGGAATCGGCCAGCGGCTCCTCGATCTGGGCGCCGGCCCGGGCGCTGCGGCCCAGCACCATCAGTCCCAGGCCTGCCAATGCACCACAGGCGCGGCGACGGCCCCTATCCCAACCTTCCCGCGGCGGGGGAAGGAGCCAACGCACGATCACGCGGACAGCCGGCTCTTGACGAAGT
>DATNCB010000849.1:0-7310 GCA_035571715.1 Ramlibacter sp. | reverse complement strand
CGAACAACCCGGGGGCGGCAACGTCCCCGGGTTTTTTTGTATTTGATTGGCCCAATCATCGCCGTCGTGGCGAGCAGCAGTCTGCTGCGCCAATACGCTTTGGGCCGGATCACCAATCCGTGTTCCAGCCCGGTGGCCGGCTTTTGGCACGTGCATGAGGTGGTGCGCTCGCTCGACCGGGCACTGGTTTCTCCGTGCGCGGTGGTGGCACCGATAGGCTTCCAGCTCCGTTCATGAGGCATACGCGGCCGGGTGGCCATTGCGGCATTCCCGGAACACGGCAATGCGGCCTCGCGGAGGAATTCAGCGAAGTGCGGGGGTGAACCCAGTACACCCCCGCGGGAGATTTGCGCTATTTCGCCTGGCCGATCAAGTAATGGACAGCAGCCGAGCCTGACAATGAGCTCAGGCGTGCCTTACGAGATAAAGCCAGGAGCCTGCGCGGCAGAGAAACGGGCCCCCTTGCAGACCCAACGCAGACCTCTCTGCAGCGCAGGCTCCTAGTGACCAATCGCTTCGGCTTCAGTCAGTTTGGCTTCATCTTCCCAGGGGGGAAACAGCCGGGTCAACCCGAACAACAGGGCGAGCGGCGCGAGCATCAATGCGATTGCCACCAGCGCACCTTCCTTGCCGCCTAGCGGCATGCGATAGGAGAGGAGTCCTTTGCCGGTCTTGGAGATTTCCTGCCCGCCGATCACCACGTTCCAGCGCATCATGAATACGGAGAACAGCACCAGGAGCGCGCACACGGTCACCCCGACGACCAGGGCCCTGCCGGTGGTGCCGCGCCAGATCATGTAGGAAAGCCAGAAGAATGGCGTGATGGCGCCGACGGCGAACTGCAAAATGAAATACGGAACCAGCAGCGGGCCGGTGACGTAATGCATGATCATGTCCACGCCCTCGCGCCCCTTGTAGACGATGTTGGCGAATTCAAGGCCTTCCAGCACCAGGGCGACCATGATGAAGGCCCAGATCGTATAGGCGAGTCCCTTTAGGCATGCCAGATCGATCGGGATCTTGCGCAACTTGCACGAGACCACGTAAAGCACGGCCAACAGGGAAACTCCGGAGATGATCGCCGAAAACAGGAAGATCACCGGCATCAGATCGGAAGACCACCATTCGCGCGATTTGAGCGAGCCGTACATGAATCCGACGTAGCCGTGCAGGCCGTGCGCTGCGGGTATGCCGATCACGGCAAGCGCGAAAATCCACTTTCTGTCGTAGCGCATGGCGTGCTCGGACACGTCGTGGGAACCCAGGGTGAGCACGCGATAGAACCGTCCGAGCAGCCCGGTCCTTGTTTGCGCCTGCTCCACGATGAAGGGACGGTACGCAAACCAGCCTTCGAGAATCAACAGGCCGACATAGAAGCTGGCGAAGAAGCCGAACATCGCCATGGCGGAAGTCAGATGCGGCGTGATCGTGGAATTGAATGCGCGCTCGGCGTGACCCAGGTGCAACAGCAAGGGCGTCGGCACGAAAATCATGAAGCACAGCGAGGTCAGCAGCGCCAGGTGCGCCACGGGCTTCAGGCGCTCGAACCCGAACACCTGATACAGACTCGAGACGGTAAACGCACCCGCGACCAACCCGGTGAGGTAGGGATAGACGGCGATCAGAACCGACCACTCGAATACGGTTTCGTTCGGATAGACCCACCCCGTGTAGGGTGCAAACGGAATAAGGTGTTCCATCAGTTCACTTCCTTGTCAATCCCAACATAGAAGACATTCGGGGCGTTGCCCGATTCGGGCCTGAGCACCTGAACCCGGTTATTTCGAATGAACAGGCTGATCGGACTTTGCTTGTCCCGGGTATCGCCGAAAACGCGGGCGCCGACCGGGCACACCTCCACGCAAGCCGGCTCGAGATTTTTCGTGATGCGGTGATAACACCAGGTGCATTTGTCGGAAACGCCCTGTTCCTCGTCGAAATAGCGAGCCCCGTAGGGGCAGGCCTGCACGCAATATCTGCAGCCGATGCAATACTCGTGATCGATCAGAACCACACCGTCCTTGGTCCGGTAAGTGGCGCCGGTGGGGCACACTTGAACGCAGGCTGGATGGGTGCAGTGGTTGCAAAGCTTCGGAACGAAGAAAGCCTTTTCCACCTTCGCATCCTTGTACCGATTGGCAAACCGGTACTCCTTCTCCGAGCCGGAGGCCGCGATATTTACCGGGTCCTGTTGACTGTCGATGCGAACCTGCTCTTCGCCCTCGAGATAGACGTAGCGCTCAACCCAGGTGCGGAATTGGTGCGCGTTGGCCGGGACGTGATTTTCGGTCTTGCAAGCCTCGACGCAACGCAGACAGCCAATGCATTTGGTGGCGTCAACGCCAAACGCCCATTGGTGCTTGGTCCAGTCGTAATCCGGCGTCGGAAAGGAGCCACCCGCGGCGGTGGAGGCAGTTTTTGCATTGCCCGCGGGGACGCCATCTTGGGGAGGGCTTGCCGCAGTCTCGCTCTTGGCTGTGGCGGACTGGACGGCGCCCAGCACGCCGGCGCCCACGACCGCGCCCGTACAGGTGGCGGCCAGCCCCAGCTTGCCAAGAAACGCGCGCCGCGCTTGCATTGACAGATTGTCTTTCTCGCTCATGGCGTCTTCCTTCCTTGGGTTGCTGGCGGGCAGGCCTGCACCGCGTAAAAGGTGGCGAGATTCGCGATGTCCGCGTCACTCAAGCCTCGCGAAACGCCCGCCATCATGGGATCCTTGCGCAGGCCCGACCGGAAGGCCTTGAGCGCGTTCACCAGATAGCCTGGCTTCTGCGCCGCGAGAGTGGGCCAGGCCTGGTTGCCCGCGATGCCGGTTGCGCCATGGCAGCCTGCGCAGTTCTTCGCCAGGGTTTGGCCCATTGCGGCATCCCCAAGCGGCTTGCCCTTTGGCGAGGACTTGCAGCTGGAGCTGGCATAGTAGGCCGCAAGGTTCTGGATGTCGGCGTCCCCGAGATCCTTGGCGAGCGGCGTCATCGCGACGTCTTCCTGGTCGCCGGACTTGTATGCCGTGAGGATCCGGGCGAGATAAGCGGCGTTCTGCCCGGCAAGATTCGGCCACGTGTTGTTGGGACTGTTCCCGTCCTCGCCGTGGCAAGTGGCGCAGTCCTCGGCGCGCTGCTTGCCGATCGCCGCATTCCCCGTTACCTTCACCAGGCCGGCCGCTATCTTGGGAGAATGCGGGTTATGGCAAGCGACGCATTGCTGTCCGCTGGTTGCAACCGGGTTGTGTTTCGCCAGCACGATCTGGGGCTGGGTATGGGGCCGTCCGGGCATTTCCTCGTGACACAAGGTGCACAGCTTCACCGTGTCCTTGGGTATCGGCAGCTTGCCGTTGTCGGGATGGCCCAGGGCCGCACCGTGACACACTTCGCAGGTGACGGACTTATGGCTGTTGGCCGACCATTGGGCGACGCGCTTGATGTGACAGGTCATGCAGTAACTCGCCGTCTGGTAAGCGGGGTCCCGCGCGGCGATTTCGGTCACCGAATTGGCTCGGTAATGGCCGAACTTGTAGAAGGAGTCGACGGTCAGGAAACGCGGCGCAAGCAACGCCAGCACCAGAACGCCGAGTAACAGGCAGACCAGCCGGAATATGTGCTTGGGCAATTTTTTCATTGGCATGCTCGTCTTTCACTTCAGCGCGTAAGGCCGTCCAGGTTAGAAGGAGATGGCTTTCGTTCAGAAAAAAACTTGGCTCGTTTCAGTTCCTGATACGTTCCACTGAAAAAGCTGCAGTTCGGGTATGCGTTCCGGGCGATTTCTTCGGCCACCGTGCGGGCTTCGAGCGCGCTGTTCCCGAATACGACGATGCGGGTGGCATGGTCGTAGTACTGAAGCCGGTGGTCCTTTCTGGCATTGCCCACCTCGCCGGCCAAGACCGTTTCCGCGGCCGGAATCGTGCCCGCCGAATATTCGGCACGGCTGCGCGCATCAATAAACACGGCGGTGTTCCCGTGAAAGATGCGACGGAAACCATCCAGGGTGGTTTCCGCGGTATTTCCGAGCGCCTGCCACACCGCAAGGCCAAGCTGATAGCGGCTGACGTTCGCATAGCCCATGCTCCGCAGTTCCTCGGCGCGGAGCCTGGTCCGATCGGAGAACGGCCCGTCCGAATAAATGACGATGGCCGTCGTCGGCGTGGGCAAGGTTTGCACGATGCGCAACAGCCCCGTTTCCTCGATGCTGGTGCTGCCGGGAATATGCGAGAGCTCGAACTCCAGCTTGGGCCGCGCATCCAGAACGACGCCGCCCCGGCCGGCCAGAAACGCCTTGAATTCGTCCGTCGACAGTTCCGGCGTCGATTGGGGCTGGGTTTCCAGCGTGGCCTCGAATACGCTTTGCTTCGCTCTTGGTGCAGGTGCGGGCGGGGCGGCACCGCAAAGCGAACCCAGGCCCACGGCGGCCAAGAGAGTCATGACCGCGAAACGCTTCATCCGCATCGCTGTTCTCCTGACTGCTGGCAGTTCCTGATGAGCCCATGCTTGCCAGAATGACGCGAAGACAAGCGCGCAGCAACGGACCATTGACCCTAAATTGGGGCGGTGTTCGAGACTTTGGTCCCGGACCTTCAGCGCTGCCCCAACCAAAAACGGGTGCTAGAATTTTTGATGTTCGCCATGAAAGCGATATCCAGTGTGAGTTTGGTGCACCGGTTCCTGCTGGGCGGGTTCTGTGTGCTGGTCGCGGCGATGGTGTTTATCGGCACCTGGGTGGGCACCCAGATCCAGTCCGGCATCATGAACGGCATGGGTGTCATGACAGACCTGTACCTGGATGGCGCCATTTCCCCTCACCTGCAGTCGTTGGCGAACGGCCGGCCGCTCGAAGCAGCCGACCGAATCGCACTCGAGCGAAAGCTGGCGAGCACGCAACTGGGCGACCACATCGTCGTGTTGCAGATATGGGGCCTGGACGGCCGGCTCATTTTCAATAGCGCAGACCCGTCACTGGCAACCGGTCCGGGCTTGGCCAAACGGCCACCGGCAAGCGCTTTTGCCGGCGAGGTGAGCTCCCGCATCGTCGACCCGAGCGAACTGGAGAGCGTATTCAAGGAACGGAAACCGACCCGTTTGATCGAGACCTACTCGCCCATTCGCGCCGATCGGAACAGGTCGGTTATCGCAGTGGCGGACTTCTACCAGGCCGCGGACGACATGGAGCAAGCGGTGCGCGCGGCGCAGCTGCGCAGCTGGGTGGTGCACGGCGCGGTGACACTGGCCATGTTGGCGTTGCTCGCGACACTGGTGAGAAGGGCGACCAACACGATCGCGGCGCAACAGCGCGAGCTGGGCGAAAAAGTGGACCAGCTCACGGCACTGCTGGCTCAGAACGAGCAGTTGCATGACCGTGTCCGCCGCGCCGGCGCCCGCACCACGGCGCTGAATGAACGCTTCCTGCGTCATATCGCCACCGATCTGCATGACGGACCGGGGCAGGGGCTGGCGCTGGCGTCGATGCGCATCGAATCGCTGGCCGAAGTTTGCAGCGCTTGCGCGCACGCGGCCGGGCATGACAGCAGCATCGCCGACGACTTCCACACCATCCACGTCGCGCTTCAATCCGCACTGACGGACATGCGGGCCATCCTGCGCGGACTGCGCCTGCCCGAAATCGAGCAGCTTTCGGTTGCCGATACGGTGCGCCGCGCGGTGAGGGATCACGAGCACAAGACGGGGCTGGCGGTACCGCTTTCCATCGGCAATGTCCCTGATGAGGCGCCGCTGCCGGTACGGATTGCGCTGTTCAGGTTGTTGCAGGAGTCACTTGCCAACGGTTTTCGCCATGGCGGCGCCAGCAACCAGCGGGTGACTTTGGATGTCGTCGATGAGCAGCTCATCGTCGAGGTCAGCGACGAAGGCAGCGGGTTCGATCCCAAGGCATTGATCGACGGCGGGCACCTGGGGCTGCAAGGAATGCGCGAACGCGTCGAGCTTCTCGGCGGCCGGTTCAACGTCCAGAGTGCTCCCGAGCGCGGAACCGTGGTCCGCGCGTCGTTGCCCCTGGCCCAACAGGCGCACGAGTATGGCTGAGAGTATTCGGATCCTGGTGGCGGATGACCATCCGCTGTTTCGCGAAGGTGTGGTGCACTCGCTTGCATCGGAACCAGACCTGGCTGTCGTCGGCCAGGCCGCTTCCGGCGAGGAGGCGCTGCGGATGGCGCGCGACCTTCTTCCCGATGTCGTCCTGCTAGATATCGGCATGCCCGGCTGGGGCGGAATCGTCACGGCCGAAAAGATCACGATCGCCTGCCCCGCGGCACGGATCATGATGCTGACCGTCATGGAGGACGAGGACAAATTGCTGGCATCGTTCAAGGCCGGTGCGCGCGCTTACGTGCTGAAAGGTGTCTCCGCGCACGACTTGGCGTGCGTCGTGCGCTCCGTCGCCCATGGGGAAGTCTACGTAACCCCTTCCCTGGCCGCGGGCATTTTGCTGACGCTCAGCCGCAGCCCCGCGCCGCAGGACCCGCTAGGGGAATTGACGGAACGCGAGTCGGAAATTCTCAATCTGGTGGTCGGCGGATTGACCAACCGGGAAATCGGGGAGCGCCTGCATCTTTCCGAGAAGACGATCAAGCACTACATCACCAACATCCTCGAAAAGCTGCATGTGCGCAGCCGTGTCGAGGCGGCGATGCTCGCGGTGCGCGGGGGCGCGCCGCGATGAGCCGCTCACTTGGCCGGTTGAGTTGAGTACCAGGAAGCAAGGCTTTCTATGATTGCATTGCTGTACGCGCCACTCATCCTGTGCATGGTTGAACTTTCGCGCTTGTCGTCGCGGTACGCCCTCATCGCCATGACGAGATAGTCCTTGTCCTGGCCGCGCATTTTCGGCGCGGACATCGAGGCAGTATTCTCCGCGTCATGGCAGCGATCGCACTTGGCCGCGAGTTCCTGTGTCGAGCTCGGCACCGCATCGGCTGCCCGCGGCTGCTGCGCCACGTAGAACGCCGCAATATTGTCGATGTCCTTGTCGCTCAGGCCGGACACGTACCGCTGCATACCCCAGTTCTGGCGTGTCTTGCGGTACGCCTTCATTGAACTCACCAGATACTGCGCGTCCTGGCCCGCGAGGGTTGGTGTCGCCGCGTCGCTGCTCACGCCGCCGGCGCCGTGGCAGCCACCGCACATGGCGGTCAGCGGCTGGCCCGCATCAGGATCTCCGCGTGATGCCGCTGCGCGTTGAACCGGCGTTTGCGCTGCGAAGTACAGGGCCAGGTTCTCCACTTCGAGCCGGTCCGCGTCGCGCAGTTGCGATCTCATGGAGCCGGTCTTGCGATCGCCCTGGTGGTACTCCTGGATGGCGGCAAC
>DATNCB010000848.1:0-1133 GCA_035571715.1 Ramlibacter sp. | reverse complement strand
TGGTAGCCGTAGACCGAGAACACCGTCGGGTCCTCGTTGAACTTGGTCTTGTACTTGTTGGCCCAGAAGCGGATCGGCTGCGATGCCTCGTCCAGGTACGGGTGCTGCGCCGTGTGGGTGGCATACAGCCCGTCCATCGCCTTGCCGCCCAATTTATGGATCAGGTCGGTGTAGGCCGCGCTGGAGCCGATGAAGGTCGGGTTGTAGCCGGTCTTGCGCGCCTCGCCGATGGCGCCGATGGTTTCGCGGATGATGGTGCCCAGCACGACCACGTCGCAGCCGGACGACTTGAGCTTGGCGACCTGCGACGAGAAGTCGGTCGCGCCCCGCTTGTAGCTGGTCTTCTCGGCCAGCTGCATGCCGATCGTGTTCAGGCCCGCTTCGGCCCCGCGCATCACCTCCAGGCCGAATTCGTCGTCCTGGTACATGGTGCAGACCTTCTTGGCGCCCTTGTCCTTGACGATCTTGGGAACGGCCGTGCGCATCTGGTCGTAATAGGTGGCCGCGAACGAGTACTTCAACCGGTGGAAGGGCTCGTACATCTCGCGCGCCGCGGTGACCGGGAAGAAGTTGATCACGTTCTTTTCGAACTGCACCGGCATCGCCGCCATGTTCTGCGCGGTGCCAATGTGGCCGACCATGGCGAATATCTTGTCCTGGTTCACCAGTTTCTGCGCCGCCAGCACGGCCTTCTTCGGGTCGTACGCGGAGTCCTCGACGATGAGCTTGATCTTGCGGCCGTTGATGCCGCCCTGCTCGTTGATTTCATCCACTCGCAGCAGCATGCCCAGGCGCACCTGCTTGCCGAAGCCGGCGATCGGCCCGGACAGGTCCTGGATCGATCCGATCGTGATCTCGCTCTTGCTCACGCCCTGGTTGGCGTTCTGGGCGCCAGCCAGCCCGACACCCAATGTCAGCGCGGCCAAGGCAACGGCGGTTTTCAGCTTCATCGTGCATCTCCTCGGTTGAAGGGTGTAAACCGCTGCATTCTTGTCCCAATGCGCGGGGTGTCAAGCTGGCGTATTCACTTAGGCAAGCGGCTAGCCGTACATCGCCTCGATCTGCGGCGAGTACTTCTGTTGCACCAACTTTCGCTTGAGTTTCATCGTGGGAGTGAGCTCTTCGTCCTCGGC
>DATNCB010000847.1:0-2587 GCA_035571715.1 Ramlibacter sp. | reverse complement strand
TCAGCTTGTCCTGCAGCTTGGCAAGATTGGGATAGTCGCCGCGCCAATCGATGTCGGCGAAACGGAAGTCCAGGTAGCCCAGCGCGCAGCCGACAGCGATGTCCGCCAGGCTGAGGTAGATGCCCGCGCAAAAGGGTTTCTCGCCCACTCCCTGGCTCATGGCTTTGACGCTGGCGTGCACCTTGGACAGCTGCCGGTCGATCCAAGGCTGGCAGCTCTGCGTCTTGGCGCGGCCGGGCCAATTGGCTTCCAACCGCGCCAGGATCGCGGCGTCCATGACGCCGTCGGCCAGCGCCTCCCAGGTCTTGACCTCGGCTCGTTCGCGGCCCACCGCCGGAATGAGCTTGCCCACCGGCGACAACGTGTCCAGATATTCCACGATGACACGCGAATCGAACAGCGCCTCGCCGCCTTCCATCACCAGGCAGGGGACCTTGCCCAGCGGGTTCGACTCGCCGATCGTGGTCTCGGCGGCCCACACGTCCTCGGACACGAATTCGTAGTCCAGCTTCTTTTCTGCCATGACGATGCGCACTTTGCGCACATAGGGACTGGTAGTCGATCCGATCAGTTTCATCAAGGAGCTTTCTCTGGCAAACGTTCGAGTTGTCGCGGTAGATTCATTTTAGCCAGCACATCCCGCAAGCCTTGCCGCATGCGCGGCCTGCGGCAGGGGCTGCGGGCATTTTGGCCTTCGTGCCACTGGTTTTTTGTGGCAGGCGCACGACAGCCTCCGCGTTGCGGCCCCGCTCGGGGCCACGCCTACAATCGCTGCCATGTCCCTTTCCACGATCTCGGCTCTGTCGCCGCTGGACGGCCGCTACGCGGGCCGACTCGCGCCATTGCGCCCGCTGATGAGCGAGCAGGGCTATATGCACAAGCGCGTGCAAGTGGAGATCTGCTGGTTCATCGCCTTGAGCGACGCCGGCTTCGCGGAGTTCAAGCCGCTCAGCCCCGGAGCCCGTACTTACCTGCTCGGGCTGGTGAAGAATTTCTCGGAGGCCGACGCTGCCGCCATCAAGGAAATCGAGAAGACGACCAATCACGACGTCAAGGCGGTCGAGTACTGGATCAAGTCGAAGTTCGAAGCCAGGCCCGAGCTCAAGGCCGCGAGTGAATTCGTGCACTTCGCTTGCACCAGCGAAGACATCAATAACACCAGCCACGCATTGCAGCTCAAGGGAGCACGCGACATGGTGGTCCTGCCCGCGCTGGACGCGGTTACGGCCAAGCTGCGCCAGATGGCGCATGCGTACGCCGAAGTGCCTATGCTCAGCCGCACGCACGGGCAGACCGCCAGCCCCACGACCGTGGGCAAGGAGGTCGCCAACGTGGTGGTCCGCCTGGCGGCGGCACGCGACAAGATCGCGGCGGTAAAGCTGCTGGGCAAGATGAACGGCGCCGTGGGCAACTACAACGCGCACCTGGCGGCCTGGCCCGATTTCGACTGGGAGTCGTTCTGCCGCAGGCTGGTGGAAACGCCCGAACCCCTGGGGCTGGGCCTGAACTTCCAGCCGTACAGCGTGCAGATCGAACCGCACGACTACATGGCCGAGCTGTTCGACGCCGTCGCCCGGACCAACACGATTCTGATCGACTGGTCGCGCGATGTCTGGGGTTACGTCAGTCTGGGCTACTTCAAGCAGCGCCTGCGTGAAGGCGAAGTCGGCTCCTCGACCATGCCCCACAAGGTCAACCCGATCGATTTCGAAAACGCGGAGGGCAACCTGGGGCTGGCCAACGCACTGCTGCGGCATTTGTCCGAAAAGCTGCCGATCTCGCGCTGGCAGCGCGACCTGACCGATTCGACGGTGCTGCGCAACATGGGCGTGGCCCTGGGCTACACGGCGCTGGCATATCACTCGCTGGGCATCGGGTTGGGCAAACTCGAGCTCAACGAGGAAGCCCTGGCCGCCGATCTCGACGCATCCTGGGAAGTGCTGGCCGAGCCGATCCAGACGGTGATGCGCCGTTTCGGCGTTCCGGGCGCTTACGAGAAACTCAAGGAAATTACGCGCGGCAAGACCGTGCGCGCCGAAGACTTGCACGCGCTGATCCGCTCGCTGGAAATCCCGGCCGCGGAAAAGCAGCGGCTGCTGGCGCTGACCCCAGGCACTTATATAGGCAAGGCCGCCGAACTCGCGAGACGAGTCTAGTGGCCCTCAAGTCCACCATCTTCAGGGCGAGCCTTGCCATCGCCGACATCGACCACGGGTATTACGCGGACCACACGTTGACGCTGGCGCGGCATCCGAGCGAAACCGACGAGCGGATGATGATCCGGCTGGCCGCCCTCGCGCTCAATGCCCACTTGGTGCAGACCGAATGCGGCGGCGATGCGACGCTGGCATTCGGTGCCGGGCTTTCGAATCCCGACGATCCCGATGTGTCGCTGCGCGACTTCACCGGCCACACGCGCCTGTGGGTCGAGGTCGGACAGCCCGAAGACAAGCCGCTGGCGAAGGCCTGCGCCAAGGCCGACAAAGTCAGCGTCTATTGCTTCCACCACGCGGCCGAGGTGTGGTGGCGGGGCATCGAAGGCAAGCTGTCACGCCTGCAAAATCTCAGCGTCTTTCGCGTTCCGGCC
>DATNCB010000846.1:0-3489 GCA_035571715.1 Ramlibacter sp. | reverse complement strand
ACGATCTCGAATGTCATGCCCTTGAGCTTGCCGCCCTCGTGAACGAAGGCCTTGGGCACGTGGTAATTGATGATGGGGATGCCTTCGTGCATGGCATCTTCCTTTTCCCACGGCGACGCCTTCATTTCCTCGAAGCCGCTGCGCACGATCACCTTCACGTCCTGGCCGCCGAGGCGCCGCGCCGAACGGCAGCAGTCCATCGCCGTGTTGCCCCCGCCCAGCACGATCACGCGCTTGCCGATGCTCTTGATATGCCCGAACGAAACCGAAGCGAGCCAGTCGATGCCGATGTGGATGTGCAAAGCGGCTTCGGTGCGGCCCGGCACGTCGAGGTTGCGCCCGCGCGGTGCGCCGCAGCCGACAAAGATCGCGTCGTAGCCTTGCGCCATCAGGCTCTTCATGGAGTCGATGCGCTCGTTGTTCCTGAAATGAACGCCGAGGTTGAGGATGTATCCGGTTTCCTCGTCGATCACCGACTCGGGCAAGCGGAAACGCGGGATCTGCGTGCGGATGAACCCGCCCGCCTTGGCTTCGCCGTCGAACACGGTCACGTCATAGCCCAGCGGCGCGAGGTCACGCGCCACCGTGAGCGATGCCGGGCCGGCACCGATACAGGCGATGCGCTTGCCGTTCTTCGGCTCGACCTTGGGCATGCGCTGCCCGACGTCATCCTTCAGGTCGGCCGCCACTCGCTTGAGCCGGCAGATTGCCACCGGCTCCGGCTTCTCGCCGTTGTTTTCCTCGACCCGGCCGCGGCGGCAGGCCGGCTCACAAGGCCGGTCGCAGGTGCGTCCCAGAATGCCGGGAAAGACATTCGAGACCCAGTTGATCATGTAGGCATCGCTGTAGCGGCCTTGCGCGATCAGGCGGATGTATTCCGGGACAGGGGTGTGGGCCGGACAGGCCCATTGGCAATCGACGACCTTGTGAAAATAGGCCGGGTTGGAAATATCCGTTCGCTGCAAGAGTTTCTCCTAGCGGGTACCGCTACGCCCGAAGCGGGTCAGTGTACCGTCAGCCGCTCAGCGGCGCGCTGAGGCGGGTGACAGACCACGCCGGGCAGTTGGGAACGCATTGGACATGCGCATGGCACGCGTCCCGTTGATACTCGTCAATTGGGTCCGCGCGGGCGCTGAACAGTTCCGCTATCGGGGTTCGAGGGCCGCAAAGGCTTTGGTTACTTCGGCCGGCGCCTGCACCAGCTCGATCAAAACGCCTTCTCCCCCAATGGGTGACTCTTCGTTACCCTTGGGATGAATAAAGCAAATATCGAAGCCCGACGCGCCCTTCCTGATGCCTCCGGGCGCGAATCGCACCCCCTGCGCCGTCAGCCATTCCACAGCTTTGGGCAGGTCGTCGATCCAAAGGCCTACATGGTTGAGCGGCGTCTGATGCACGGCGGGCTTCTTGTCCGCATCGAGCGGCTGCATCAGGTCGACCTCGACCTTGAATGGCCCGGCTCCCAGCGCGCAGATGTCCTCGTCCACATTCTCGCGCTCGCTTTGATAGTTACCCGTGACCTGCAGGCCGAACATGTCCACCCACAGGCCCAGCAAGCGGCTCTTGTCCGGGCCGCCGATGGCGATCTGCTGGATTCCGAGGACTTTGAAGGGACGTTTCATGGTGCAAATCCGGGTCTGGTTTTGTGTCGTTGAAGCGGCATCAAGCGAACTCGACGATCGGCTGGTCCACCACCAGGCTTTCGCCCTTGCCGGCCAGCACATTGAGCACCACGCCGTCGGCGGCGGCAAAAAGCACGTTTTCCATTTTCATGGCTTCGATCACAGCCACGCGCTCGCCGGCCTGCACCTTTTGGCCCGGCTGCACGGCCACGTCCACCAGCAGCCCAGGCATCGGCGAGAGCACGTAACGGCTCATGTCGGGCGGCGCCTTGTAGGGCATCAGCGCGTGGAGTTCGGCGGCGCGCGGGGTCAGCACCAGCGCGTCGAGCCGGGTGCCGTCGTGGATGATGCGGATTGCCAGCGGATTCTTCCCAATGCCCCGCTCGACCTGCGACGTGAACGGCTTGCCGTTCACCGTGCCGCGAATGCGCGTTCCGCCCAGATGCCAGTTGGTGCTGCAGATCTCGTAGCGCTTGCCGCCGGTCTCCACGACGCTGGAGCCGGACTTGGCCTCGAAGTCGCGCACGGTTGCGGACTGCCGCCGGTGCTGGCCGCGCGCGTCGAGCACCACCGCGATAAAGTCCTCTCCCACCGTCAACTCGTGCCCGGGCATTTGCCCACTGATGCCGGCTGCACGCTGCAAGGCGCGGCGGTTCACATAAGACGCCAGCGCGACCAGGAAGTGAGGATCGTCGTGCGGCACGTCCTCGGCCACGAAACCCTTGGCGTAGTGCTCCGCGATGAAACCGGTGTTGAAGTCGCCGGCGACGAACTTGGGATGCGCCAGCAATGCGGCCTGGAACGGAATGCTGCTGGAAATGCCGCGGATCACGAAGCCGTTGAGCGCCTCGCGCATCTTCGCGATGGCGTTATTGCGATCCTGGCCGTGCACGATGAGCTTGCAGATCATCGAGTCGTAGTACATCGGGATCTCGCCGCCATCCTGCACGCCGGTGTCGACGCGGACGCCGAACAGGTGGTCGGTATCGGCCGCCCACATGCTTTCCTTCGGCGGCTGGAAACGTACCAGGCGGCCCGTGCTGGGAAGGAAATTGCGGAACGGATCCTCCGCGTTGATGCGGCACTCGATCGCCCAGCCCTTGCGCTGCACGTCCTTCTGGGCCAGCGGCAGCTTTTCGCCGGCGGCGACGCGGATCATCAGCTCCACCAGGTCCAGGCCGGTGATGCATTCGGTCACCGGGTGCTCGACCTGGAGGCGCGTATTCATCTCCAGGAAATAAAAGCTCTGGTCCTTGCCGACCACGAACTCCACCGTGCCGGCGCTCTGGTACTTCACGGCTTTGGCCAGCGCCACGGCCTGTTCGCCCATCGCCTTGCGCGTGGCTTCGCTGATGAATGACGACGGTGCTTCCTCGATCACCTTCTGGTGCCGGCGCTGGATCGAGCATTCGCGTTCGTTCAGGTACACCACGTTGCCGTGGCTGTCGCCCAGCACCTGGATCTCGATGTGGCGCGGCTCTTCGACATATTTCTCGATGAATACGCGGTCGTCGCCGAAACTGTTGCGCGCCTCGTTGCGGCATGACGTGAAGCCCTCGAACGTTTCCTTGTCGTTGAAGGCCACGCGCAGGCCCTTGCCGCCGCCGCCCGCCGACGCCTTGATCATCACGGGGTAGCCGATCCCCTTGGCGATTTCCACCGCCTGCTCGGCTTTCTCGATCGCCTCGTTGTAGCCCGGGATGGTGTTGACCTTCGCGTCCTTGGCGAGCTTCTTGGACGCGATCTTGTCGCCCATGGCGGCGATCGAATAGTGCTTCGGGCCGATGAAGGTGATGCCCTCTTCCTCGACGCGCCGCGCGAATGCCTCGTTCTCCGACAGGAACCCATAGCCCGGGTGCACCGCCTG
>DATNCB010000845.1:0-1910 GCA_035571715.1 Ramlibacter sp. | reverse complement strand
GCGACCGACAGGCCCAGGTCGGATGCCGCGTCGCGCTTGATGTCGACGTCGATGAGGGGCTTGTCGGGCTTGACGCTGGAGTCCAGGTCGACCAGCCCGGGAATGGTGCGGATCTTCTCGCTGACCAGCCGGGACAGGCGTTCGAGTTCCTTCAGATCCGGACCTTGCAGCGAGAACTCCACCTGCTTGTTGCCGCCGACGGCGTCGAGCAGGCCGACGTGCGTCACGGTGATGCCGGGCACCTGCTTCAGGCGCTGGCGCAGGATGTCGGACATCTGGTCGACGCTGCGCGTGCGCTGCTTGCGGTCGACCAGCCGGACGTAGAGCGAGGCGTAGTTCTTGCCCACCGCAGCGCCGGTATTGATGGTGGACAGCGTGTAGCTCACTTCGGGAAATTCGCGCACGATGGCTTCGACCTGGCGGGCCTTGGCTTCCGTCACCTCCAGCGACGAGCCGACCGGCGTGTAGAAGTTGATCGAAGTCTCGGAGAAGTCCGCCTTGGGCACGAACTCCGTGCCCAGCAGCGGCACCATCACGACGCTGGTGCCGAACACGGCCACTGCCAGCAGCACCGTCGCCAGCCGGTGGACCAGCGCCCAGCGCAGGATAGACTGGTACGCGTCGCCCAGCGCGTCGGTGCTGCGGTCGAACCAGCCCGTGACGCGGCCGATGGTCTTGTCGTAGAACGTGAGCCGGCTCTTGGGCTTGCCGTGCGCCGCGATGTCGGGGTCATGCCAGATCGACGAGAGCATCGGGTCCAGCGTGAAGCTGACGAACATCGAGATCAGCACCGCCGCGACGATGGTCACGCCGAATTCGTGGAAGAACTTGCCGATGATGCCGCCCATGAAGCCGATGGGCAGGAACACCGCAACGATCGAGAAGGTGGTGGCCAGCACCGCCAGCCCGATCTCCTGCGTGCCGTCCAGGGCGCCCTGGTACGGCGCCTTGCCCATCTGCACGTGGCGCACGATGTTCTCTCGCACCACGATCGCATCGTCGATCAACAGGCCCACGCACAGCGACAGCGCCATCAGCGTGACCATGTTGATGGTGAAGCCGAACATGTTCATGAACAGGAACGTGCCGATCAGCGCGATCGGTAGCGTCAGCCCGGTGATGACGGTGGAGCGCCAGGAATTGAGGAACAGGAAGACGATCAGCACCGTGAGCAGCGCGCCCTCGATCAGGGTGCGCCGGACGTTCTCCACCGATACCCGGATCGGGCGCGAGCCGTCCGTGATCGGCTCCAGCCGCACGCCGGGCGGCAGTTGCGACTTCATCTCCTCGATGGTCTTTTTCAGGCCGTCGGTCACCTGGATCGTGTTCTCGTCCTGCGACTTTTGCACCGTCAGGAGCAGGGTTCGCGCGCCGTTGTAAAGCGCCAGGCTGTCCAGCTCCTGAGCGCCGTCGGCGATGCGGGCGACCTGGTCGACGCGCACCGGCGCTCCGTTCCTGCGGGTGATGATGATCTTGCCGAAGTCCTCCGGGCGCTGCATGCGAGCGTCGATCTGCACGACACGGTCCTGCGCCAACGAGCGGACGGCGCCCATTGGCAGGTTCTGGTTTTCGGTACGCACGGCGTTCGCCACCTGGTCGGCCGTAATGCCCATGGCTTCCATCGCGGCCGGGTTCAGGTAGACGTTGATCTCGCGCCGGGTGCCACCCACGAGCGTGATCGAGCCGACGCCGCGCACGTTCTCCAGCCGCTTGCTGAGCACCTGGTCGGCCCAGTTGGTGAGCTCGACCGGGCTCATTTCCTTGCCCTTGGAGGTGTCGGGCAAGACGGCCAGCGACCAGATGGCGCGGCTGGCGGGGTCGAAGCGCAGGACCCGCGGCTCCTTCACCTCGGTGCGGAAGTTCGGCCGGATGAACGCCACCTTTTCGCGCACGTCTTCGGCCGCCTTGCG
>DATNCB010000844.1:0-5764 GCA_035571715.1 Ramlibacter sp. | reverse complement strand
CAGGATGCAGGCCTGCTCGTTGAAGTTCTGCACCGCGATCGAGCGGCCGGCGCCCATCAGGTTGTGGCCGCGGTGCTGCAGCAGCGCGTTCATCGGAACCACCATGAACCCGGCGATGGCGCCCAGCAGGATCAGGAACGGCGCGGCGACCCAGACGTTGCCGATGAAGTTCATCAGGATCACCAAGACCCCCATGACGATCCCCAGCGGCATCACGCTGGTGGCCATGTCCAGCCGCATGCGCAGCGAGGCGACGGCCGCCCCGACGGCGGTGCCCAAGGCGACCACGCCGGACAGCGACGAGGCCTGGGTGGTGCTGTAGCTCAGCGCCGCGGCGCTCCAGGCCAGGATGATGTAGCGCAGGTTGCCGCTCACGCCCCAGATCAGCGTGGTGGTGGCCAACGAGATCTGGCCCAGCTTGTCGCGCCACAGCCGCGAATTGCAAGTCCAGAAATCAGGCACCAGCTCCAGCGGATTCTTCGGCATTTTCCGCATCTGGACACCGGTGTGCGGAATGCGCGTATTGAACCAGGCGGCCAGGATGTAGATGAAGATCAGCACGCTGATCGCCGCTTCGGGCGGCGTGTCGACGCCGGTGTCGATGAACGGAAAATCGAAGGCCAGCATGCGCGACGAAACGGCAGTGCCGATCAATTGGCCGCCCAGCAGGATGCCCAGGATGATGGAGGCGATCGTCAGCCCCTCGATCCAGCCGTTGGCCTTGACCAGCTGCGAAGCTGGCAACAGTTCGGTGAGGATGCCGTACTTGGCCGGCGAGTACGCCGCGGCACCCAGCCCCACGATGGCGTACGACAGCAGCGGGTGCGTGCCGAACAGCATCAACAGGCAGCCCACCACCTTGATCGCATTGCTCGCGAACATGACCTTGCCTTTGGGCATGGCGTCGGCGAAGGCGCCCACGAACGGCGCGAGCACCACGTAAAACAGCGCGAACATCGGAACCAGGGCTGCGGCCTGCCACGCCGGCGCCTTCGACGATTTCAGCAATTCGACGGCGGCAATGAATAAAGCGTTGTCGGCCAACGACGAGAAAAACTGGGCCGACATGATGGTGTAGAAACCGCGCTTCATTGGCTGGGTTTTGGCGCATCAGACGCGCTGATGGCGGTAATTCTTTAGGACTGTCTCCAAACGACAAGGCGTTATATCACGCGGGTAGTGACAAAATCCGCGCTGACGCACCTTGACAAGCCGCCATGCCTCGTCCTATCCAGGCCACCATTCACACCGAAGCACTGCGCCACAACCTGGCGCGCATGCGCGCGGCCGCGCCCGACGCCAAGGTCTGGGGCGTCGTCAAGGCCGATGCCTACGGCCACGGCATCGAGCGCGTATTCGAAGGCTTGCGCGCTGCGGACGGCTTCGCATTGCTCGATCTGCAGGAAGCGCAGCGGGTGCGCGCGCTCGGCTGGCGCGGTCCCGTCCTGTTGCTCGAAGGCGTGTTCGAAGCGCGCGACCTCGAGCTGTGTTCGCGCCTGGACCTGTGGCACACCGTGCATTGCGACGAACAGATCGACATGCTGGCCATGCACAAGACGCGCGAGCCGCATCGCGTCTTCCTGAAGCTCAATTCGGGCATGAACCGCCTGGGTTTTGGGCCGCAGCGCTTCCGCGCCGCGTGGACCCGGCTCGAAGCGCTGCCGCAGGTCGGCGAGATCTCGCTGATGACGCACTTCAGCGATGCCGACGGGCCCAAGGGCATCGCGCAGCAGCTGCGGACGTTTAGCGAGATCACCCGCGACCTGCCGGGCGAACGCACGCTTTCCAACAGCGCGGCGAGCCTGCGCTACGGCGCCGAGCCGGCGGTGCGCGCCGATTGGATCCGCCCCGGCATCGCGGTTTACGGCAGTTCCCCCGATTTTCCCGAACACGACGTCGCGCACTGGAAGCTGCTCCCCACCATGACGCTGGCCAGTCGCATCATCGGCGTGCAGCAGCTCGCGGCCGGCGACACCGTGGGCTACGGCTCGCATTTCACGGCCGACGCGCCGCTGCGCATCGGCGTCGCGGCCTGCGGTTATGCCGATGGCTATCCGCGCCACTGCGCCACCGGCACGCCGGTGCTGGTCGAAGGCGTGCGCACGCGCATCGTCGGGCGCGTCAGCATGGACATGATCACGGTGGACCTGACGCCGGTGCCGCAAGCCGGCTTCGGCAGCGAGGTCACGTGGTGGGGGCGCGCCGCCAACGGCGCCGTACTCGCGATCGACGAGCCGGCCCGCGCCGCGGGGACGCTCGGCTACGAACTCATGTGCGCGCTGGCGCCGCGGGTGCCAGTGGTCGTGGCCGGCTGAATCAGCGCTTTCGCATCCCCAGCGCCATTACCGCGCCGACCACGATCAGGGCGCCGCCCACCTGCACCGGCGCGATCGCCTGGCCCAGGATCAGCCAGGCCAGCGCCAGCGCGAACACCGGTTCGACATTCATGATGGCCGAGTTGCCGACCACCCCGAGCCTGGGCAGGACGGTGAACATGATGGTGAAAGCCGTCCCGTACAGAAACGTGAGCGTCGCCAGGCCCCACCAGCCCGGGCTTGCCGTGGGCAGATGGAAGCCGCCCTGAAGAGCGACGGTGGCCAGCGCGACCAGGCCGGCGATGCTCATGGTGCTGGCCGTGCGCACCCGCCCGTCGACCTCCGTGGTTTCGTGTTGCGTGATGACCAGCGCCACGCCGAAGGTGCTGGCGGCGGCCAGTGCGAAGGCGACGCCCGCGCCGATGCGAGTCCACTGACCGGCAGCGCCCAGGCCGGAGGCAGCGCCCATCACGTCGAGAGCGAGCGCCAGCCCCACCAGGATGATCGGCATCGCGACCAGCAGCGCCCGTTCCGGCCGCTGCCGATAGATCAGCCAGGACCAGAACGCGGTCCAGATCGGGTAGGTGTTGAAGGCCAGCAGCGCCAGGGCGACGGGCAATCGCGCCACCGACGAATACAGGCACAGGCTCTGGATTCCGACCAGCAGGCCGATCGCCGGCAGCATCTGCCAGTGGCGAGGGGTGAACCGCACTCGCACGCGCTGCAGCCGCAGCAGCACGACCAGCACCAGCGCCGTGATCGCGCTGCGGAACACCACCGCGGTGGCGACATCGACGCCGTTGTTGAAGGCGATGCGCGCCGCCACGTGATTGGCGCCCATCATCAGGGCGATCAGCAGGAGGGTGGCGAAAGCGGTGCCGCTGATGGCCTTGCCGGGATGGGCCATCAATAAAGGCCGTGGACCCGTGCGTGCAGGCGCGCCAGCCCGAGCAGCGCGTCGGTGAAAGGCGTCGGCACGCCGGTGAGCGCGCCCAGCTCCTTCACGACGGTGACGAGCGCATCGAGCTCCACTGCCTTGCCGGCCTCCACATCCTGCAGCATCGAAGTCTTGAAGGCGCCCAGCTTGCGCGTGATCTGGTGCCGGTCTTCCGGCTGCTGCTCGATCGGGATGCCGATGCGCGCGCCGATCTCCTTGGCTTCCAGCATCACCCGGCCGATGAAGCCGCGCACCTCGTCGTCGTCGAGGATGCGATCGGTGGTCGCGCCGGTGATCGCGCTGATCGGGTTCACGGTCATGTTGCCCCACAGCTTGTACCAGGCGTCCTTCTGGATCTGCTCGGACAGCACCGTCTCGAAGCCGGCTTGGGCAAGCAAGTCGGCCAGCTCGCGTACCCGTGCGGTCTTCGCCCCGGATGGCTCGCCGATGATCAATTTGTTGCCGAAGTGATGCTGCACGAAGCCGGGTGTGTTGACCGAGCAGCTCGCGTGCACGACGCAGCCGACGATGTGCTGCGCCGGCACAGCGCGGGCGATGCCGCCATCGGGATCGATGGACTTCAGGCGCGTGCCCGCAAAACGGCCGCCGAAACCTTCGAAGAACCACCACGGCACGCCGTTCATTGCCGTCAGCGCAATCGTCTGTGGGCCCAGCAAAGGCGCAATGGATTTCGCGACCTCGGCCATGGCGGGCGCCTTCACGGCAACGACGACCAGGTCCTGGGCGCCAAGGTCGCCCGGACTGGCGCTGGCTCGCACTTGCGACGACAACGTTTGGCCGCCTTCCTGCAAGCGCAGTCCGTGCAACTGCAAGGCCTGCAGCGTCGCGCCGCGCGCCACTACGCTGACATCGCAGTCCGCTTGCGCGAGCTTCACACCGAGCCAGCCGCCGATCGCGCCGGCGCCGTAAATGCAGACTTTCATAAGGTTCAGTTCTTGTAGCTGGTGTCGATCCGGTCGACGCGCCGCACCAGCGCATCGAACACGTCCTGGCCGGCGCCGAAGCGCTGGTCCCACTGGAGCGAGTCGAGCGCGGTTTGCCGCGCCACGGCCTCCGGCACGGCAATCGCCGGGCCCAACGCGGCTTGCGCCACCTGGATCTCGCAGGCGCGCTGCAGCGTCCACAGCCGCACGAACGCGAGCGGCAACGTGCGGCCCCAGGCCAGCAGTCCGTGATTGCGCAGGATCACCGCCGGCTTGTCGCCGATGTTCTTCAGCAGCCGCGGCGCTTCTTCGGCGCGGATCGTGATGCCTTCGAAGTCGTGATAAGCCACCAGATCGTGCAGCTGGGCCGAATAGAAGTTGTTCTGCGCCAATCCGCCTTGCGTGCAGGCCACGGCCAGGCCGGCGGTCGTGTGCGTGTGCATCACGCAATGCGCGTCCGCAATGCCTTGGTGGATGGCTGAATGCACGGTGAAGCCCGCCGGATTCACCGGCCAGGGGTTGTCGTCCAGCTTGTTGCCGGCCAGGTCGATCTTGAGCAGGTTGCTGGCGGTGACTTCGCTGTAATGCAGGCCGAAGGGATTGATCAGGAACTGCTTTTGCCCGCCCGTGACGCTGCCCGGCAGGCGCACCGTGATGTGGTTGTAGATCATCTCGGTCCAGCCCAGCAGGTCGAACACGCGGTAGCAGGCGGCCAGCTGCAGCCTTTCCTTCCATTCGTCCGGATGCATAGTGGACATCGAGGGCTTGAGGATGGCATTCATGCGAGGTCTCCACCGCTCTTGAACCTGGCCGCGAGCTGGCTGGTCGCGCGCGCGAGCAGGTTGTTGTCCAGCCCGACGGCCACGAAGGTAGCGCCGAGTTCGAGGTAATGACGCGCCAGGTCATCGTCGGTCGTCAAAATGCCGGCCGCCTTGCCGGCGCCGGTAATGCGTTTGAGCGCATCGTCGATCGCGCTTTGCACCTCCGGATGGCCGGCGTTTCCCACATGGCCGAGCGATGCGGAAAGGTCGGCCGGCCCGATGAAGATGCCGTCGATGCCATCGGTGGCGGCGATTGCTTCAAGATTGCTCAGCGCCTCGCGCGTTTCCGCCTGCACCAGCAGGCAGACTTGTGCATTGGCCTCGTTGGCGTAGTTGGCATAGCGGCCCCAGCGCGAGGCGCGCGCGCCGCCCATGCCGCGGATGCCATCGGGCGGATAGCGCGTGGCGCGTACGAGTTGCACCGCCTGCTCCGCCGTGTCCACCATTGGTACCAGCAAGGTCTGGATGCCCAGGTCCAGGTATTGTTTGATCACGGTCGTGCCGGCATGACCATGACCCACCGGCACACGCGCGATCGGATGCGTGCGGGGGTAACCGGCGATGACCTGCGCCTGCTGCAACAAGGTGCGCAAGTCATTCGGCGCGTGCTCGCCGTCCAGCAGCAGCCAGTCGAAACCGGCACCCGCGCAGATTTCGGTGCTGTAGTGATCGGCCAGGCCGACCCACAGGCCGATCTGGGGGCGATTTTCCTTGAGCGCCTGCTTGAAGGAGTTGACGGGTGATTGC
>DATNCB010000843.1:0-2395 GCA_035571715.1 Ramlibacter sp. | reverse complement strand
CAGGATGCCCAGCGAAATCATCTGCACTCCCAGGAAGAACATCAGGGTGACCACGATGGTGGTCCAGCCCGACACCGAGTTGCCGTACAGGAAGTAGTCGAAGGTGACGTACGCGCCATAAATGAAGCCGACCAGGGCCATTAGGATGCCTACCGCGCTCACCAGCCGCAGCGGCCAGGTGGTGAACGAGGTCAGGCCGTCGATGGTCATGTGGAACAGGCGGCCGATGCTGAAGGCGCTGTGGCCGTGGGCCCGGGGCTTGGGAACGTAGGGCAACGCGACCGCGTCGAAACCGATCCAGGCATAAAGGCCTTTCATGAAGCGGTTGCGCTCCGGCAGCGCCAGCAGCGCTTGCACCGCCGCGCGATCCAGCAGGCGGAAGTCTCCGGCGTCGGCCGGCACGTCGAAGCGGCTCGACCGGTTGAGCAGCGTGTAAAAAAGCCGCGCGCCCAGGCGTTTGAGCAGCCCTTCGTCCTTGCGGTTGGCGCGCACCGCGTAAACGATGTCGGCGCCGTTGCGCCACTTCTCGATCATGGTCAGGATCAGCGCCGGCGGATGCTGCAGATCGGCGTCCATCATCACCACCACTTCGCCGGCCGCGGCTTCCAGCCCCGCCGTCAAAGCCGCTTCCTTGCCGAAATTGCGTGAAAGCTGCAGGACCCGAAAGCCCGGCAGCTGCGCCCAGTCCGTCATCACGGCGGGCGTATTGTCCTTGCTGCCGTCGTCCACCAGGATGATCTCCCAGGCCCGCGCGATACTCGGCAGCAGCTCGCACAGCAGGGGCAGCAGCAGGTCCAGATTGCGCGCCTCGTTGTGGCAGGGAATGACACAGGACAAGGTGGGTGCCTTGTTGCGCACCACGCCCGAAGGCAAGGCGGGCGAGGGCTGCGGCTGCCGCTGTTGCGGCCGTTCCTGCGAAATAGGGCCGCGCTCGCCGCCAAACGCGCGTGGTTCGCGGATGTTGTTCATGTGGGCTCTCGAGAGACTCCGACAGTGTGCACCCTGGCACTTAACAACAGCTTAACCTGGCGACGCGAAGCGGCTCGTCGGTAGCTGCCGCAACCCCAGACGGCCGTGCAGCGGTGCCTACTGGGGCTGGAAACCGCTGCTCTTGATGATGCGGGTCCAGGTCTGCGTGTAGGCGCGCTCGCGGCTGGCCAGCTGCTGCTGCGACATGAACCCCACGGTCAGGCCCATGGTCGTCAAGCGCTCGCGCACGTCGGGCAGTGCGATGACTTTGGCCAGCGCGTCGGAAAATCGATCGATCGCCGCCTGGGGCGTGCCGGCCGGGGCCCAGAAGCCGTAGAAGGCCAGATCCTCGAACCCCGCCAGGCCGAGTTCGGCGAATGTGGGCACGTCAGGCACAGCTGCCTGCCGCGCGGTGCCCATCACGGCCACGACCCGGAGTTTGCCGGCCTTGTGATTCTCGAAGAAATCGGGCACGGAGGCGACGCCGGCGCTGATCTGATTGCCCAGCATGTCCCCCATCATCGGCGCGCCGCCGCGGTAGGGCGCCGATTGCAGGTCGACGCTGTATTTCTGCGCGATCAGCTTGACCAGGAATTCGGGTACCGAGGCCGGTGCCGGGATGCCGACCGTCCCTTTGCCGCCGCCCTGCTGGCGCACCCAGGCGATGTACTCCGGCAGCGACTTGGCCGGCGTGCCGCCGGAAAGCGCAAGCGCGTTCACGAACGTGGCAAAGCCCGCCACGGGAACGAAGTCGCGGGCCGGGTCGTAGCCCGGGGTCCTGGTGACCAGCGGCAAGATCGAGATGGTGTGGTCGTGCGAGATGAACACAGTGTTGCCGTCCGCAGGTGCAGTCTTTAGCACTTGCGCGGCGATTTGACCGCCCGCACCGGCCCGGTTGTCGACCACCACCGTCTGGTTCAGCTGATCTTTCAACTTTTCCGCCAGGATTCGAGCGATGGCATCGGTGCCGCCGCCGGGCGGAAACCCCACCAGGATTCGGATCGGGGTGTTGCTGCCTTGGGCCTGGACCGGCCCCCCCAGCAATGACGCGCCGAGCGCAAGCGTGACTCCAAGGGTGCGCAGCGCGCGCGCCCAACGGGAAATAACCATGGCGAATCTCCTCTGAAAGAATACGGTGGAAGGCCTCCACTGTGGAAGATCGCCGCTGCCGCTCAACTGCGCGGATCGGGCGCCGCCACATTCCCATACTAGCAGGATGGTTCGTGCATCTGACCCGCAAGCCCGATCAGTTGGGGTCAGAGCACAATTTCGCTCGAGATTGTTGGTCTCCGTCAGCGCTACTGTCCTGAATTGTGGTCTGACCCACAAGGAATCAGATAGGCATCAGCGAGTGGATTTCTTCGTTCATCGCCTGCGTGAGCTGCGCGTAGAGCTTGAGCTTGTCCTGGTTGTCGCGCATGCGCTG
>DATNCB010000842.1:0-6807 GCA_035571715.1 Ramlibacter sp. | reverse complement strand
CAGCGGCAGGTCGCGATAGCTCTTGATGCCCTGCTTGAAGATCAGGATGTGGCCCGGACAGTTCATCGGCTTGAGTGCGTACTCGCGCTTTTCCGACTCGGTCGTGAACATGTTCTCGCGGTATTTGTCCCAGTGACCGGTTTTTTCCCACAGCGACTTGTCCAGCAGCTGCGGGCCCTTCACCTCCTTGTAGCCGTTTTCACGGTAGACGCGGCGCATGTACTGCTCCACCTCTTGCCACAGCGCCCAACCCTTGGGATGCCAGAACACGACTCCCGGCGCGTGGTCGTCGATGTGGAACAGGTCCAATTCGCGGCCCAGCTTGCGATGGTCGCGCTTTTCCGCCTCTTCCAGCATCGTCAGGTGCTGCTGGAGTTCTTCCTTCGTGGCCCAGGCCGTGCCGTAGATGCGCTGCAGCATCTCGTTGCGGTGGTCGCCGCGCCAATAAGCGCCGGCCACCTTCATCAGCTTGAAGTGTTTCAGCTTGCCGGTGCTCGGCACGTGAGGCCCGCGGCACAGATCCTCGAACTTGCCTTCGCGGTACAGCGAGACATCCTCGCCCGCCGGGATGCCGGCGATGATTTCGGCCTTGTACTTCTCGCCAATGCTCTTGAAATACTCCACGGCCTCGTCGCGCGGCAGCACCCGGCGTGTCACGGGCTCATCCTTTGAGGCGAGTTCCGACATCCGCTTTTCGATCGCGGCAAGGTCTTCCAGCGTGAACGGGCGCTTGTACGAAAAGTCGTAATAGAAGCCGTTCTCGATCACCGGGCCGATCGTGACCTGCGCGTCGGGGAACAACTCTTTCACCGCGTACGCCAGCAGGTGCGCTGTCGAGTGGCGGATCACCTCCAGGCCTTCGGGGTCCTTGGCGGTGACGATGGCGACGGGGCTGTCGCCGGCGATGGTGTAGCTGGTATCGACCACCTTGCCGTCGACCTTGCCGGCGATCGCGGCTTTGGCCAGGCCCGGGCCGATCGATGCGGCCACGTCGGCCACCGTCACCGGAGCAGGGTATTCGCGTTTGGAACCGTCGGGAAGCGTGACTTGAATCATGGAAAAAACGTCCAGGGATAAAACGGAAAACGCGGCCTGCAGCCGCGCTTTTTGCCGGAAACCTGGGGAGCTTCAGTGCACGCGACTACGCGGCCATCAAAGGGCCGTGGAACCTTCCGGTGTAGTTCGCGGTGTCATAACCAGGGTGCCTTTCTCGCTCTTGTGGCCGCACCGCCGATGGAGCGGTGCCGGCGCTATTTTAACCTGCCCGCCCCGCCGGCACGAAGCCCGTGCCATCGCAGCGCGGACAGGTGGTGATGACGGTCTGTTTCTCGACCTCGAAGTGCTCGTTGATGTTCTCGCTGTCGATGCGCAGTTCGCCGGTGCCGCTGCAGTCGGGGCAGCGCATCTGGTTGAGCTTGGCGGCGTCGAAAGTACCGGTCTTGTCGCTGGAATCGGGCATGGTCCTCCCGCCTTGGAAGCCCGCAACTCTACCGGCTAATCCCCAGGAGGGCAATTCCCGTTCATTCCTTGTCGAACACCACCGGCTGGGTCGCCCGCGCATTCACATGCAGCTGGAACAGGTCCGGGCGCGCGTAGTGGCCGACCACGTCCAGGTTGCGCCGCGCCATACCGACCTTTTCCAGTTCGATGTCGGCGTACAGGATGCCCTGCGATTCGTGCAGCGGTCCGGCGACGATCTTGCCGCCCGGCGCGACCACGACCGAATCGCCGCCATTGATCCATTCATCGTCGTCCGGGTAGAGCTGCGCCCTGCCCGGCAAGTTGGCCGGGATGTCGCGGCCGCGGAACGCGCAGCAGCTGCCAAGCACCCAGCAGCCACCTTCGCGCGCGATGTGCTGCATCGACGCGATCCAGCGCTCACCGCAGTCGTAAGTCGGCGCGACATAGATGTCCACGCCTTGGGCGTACATCGCGCAGCGCGCGAGCGGCATGTAGTTTTCCCAGCAAAGCAGCGCACCGACGCGTCCGCAAGGCGTGTCCACCGCCTTCAGCCCGCTCGCATCGCCGAAACCCCAGACCATGCGCTCCGGGCTGGTCGGCATCACCTTGCGGTGGCGATTGAGCAGCGCGCCATCCGAGCCGATCGTGACGACAGTGTTGAACAGCGTGTTGCGGCTGAAGTCGGCGTCGCGTTCCTGGATGCCGCACACGATCGTGACCTCGTGTTGGCGCGCCGCTTGCCGCAACGGCGCGAGCTCGTCGGCAGACATATCCACGGCATTGGCGCGCAGCCGCGCATGGAGCTGCTCGGCCAGAGCCATATCGGTCCCCGGCCGCAGCCGCCAGATCCAGGCGGGGTAGCCGGGAATAAACGCCTCGGGCAGGACAACCAGTTGAGCTCCTCCCTGCGCGGCCTCGGCGACCGCCGTCACGGCCTTGTCCAGAGTCGCCGCCCGGTCGAGGAACACCGGAGCCTGCTGCACGAGCGCGGCGCGGAAGCGGCCGTCAACGGTAGAAGTAGCTGCATTCATGGCAGGTCTCCTGGGGAGGGGTTGCCAGCATATGCCCGATCCCACCACCCTGTCGCCGGGGTTCCGAATGACCGCGGCCGCAACGAAAAAAGCCCGGCGGTCGTCGAACCGCCGGGCCCTTCAGAAGGTTCTCGGGATCAGGCTTGCTTGCGCTCGAAGAACTGCTCGTTTTCGGTCGAGCCTTGCAGCGCCGCGGTCGACGAATTGGCTTCGATGGTCGTTGTGACCGCGTCAAAATATCCCGTGCCCACCTCGCGCTGGTGCTTGACTGCCGTGAAGCCCCTGTCCGCGGCTGCGAACTCGGCCTGCTGCAGCTCGACGAAGGCCGTCATGCTCTTGCGGGCGTAGTTATAGGCCAGGTCGAACATGCCGTAGTTCAGCTGGTGGAAGCCGGCCAGCGTGATGAACTGGAACTTGTAGCCCATCGCGCCGAGTTCCTTCTGGAATCTGGCGATGGTCGCGTCATCCAGGTTCTTCTTCCAGTTGAAGGACGGCGAGCAGTTATAGGCCAGCAGCTTGCCGGGGAATTTGGCGTGAATGGCATCGGCGAACGCCTTGGCGAAAGCCAGGTCCGGCGTGCCCGTTTCGCACCAGATCAGGTCGGCGTACTCGGCGTAGGCCAAGCCGCGGCTGATTGCCTGATCGACGCCCTTGCGGCTGCGGTAGAAGCCTTCCACCGTGCGCTCGCCGGTGAAGAAAGGTTTGTCGTTGTCATCGACGTCCGTCGTGACCAGGTCGGCTGCTTCGGCATCGGTGCGGGCCAGCAGGATGGTGGGCGTGCCCATCACGTCCGCCGCCAGCCGGGCCGCGACCAGTTTGGACACCGCTTCGCGCGTTGACACCAGCACCTTGCCGCCCATGTGGCCGCACTTCTTGGCGGCGGCGAGCTGGTCCTCGAAGTGCACGCCGGCGGCGCCCGCTTCGATCATCGACTTCATCAGCTCGAAGGCGTTGAGCACGCCGCCGAAACCGGCTTCGGCATCGGCCACGATCGGCGCGAAGTAGTCAACGTAGCCTTCGTCGCCCGGGCCCTTGCCTTCGCTCCACTGGATCTGGTCGGCGCGGGTGAACGTGGAGTTGATCTTCTTGACGACCTTGGGCACCGAGTCCACCGAGTACAGCGACTGGTCGGGGTACATCTCGCCATTGCTGTTGGCGTCGCCGGCCACTTGCCATCCAGACAGGTAGATGGCTTTCAGGCCGGCCTTGACCTGCTGCATGGCCTGGTTGCCGGTCAGCGCGCCCAGCGTTGGGACGAACGCCTCGGTATTGATCAGGCTCCACAGCTTTTCGGCGCCGCGCTTGGCCAGTGTGTGTTCGACCTGGAGCGAGCCGCGCAGCTTGACCACATCGGCCGCGCTGTAGCCGCGTTTGATGCCTTTCCACCGCGGATTTTCAGCCCAGTCCTTTTCGAGCTGGGCAATCTGCTGTTCGCGGGTCAGTTGGGTCCAGGATGTCATGGTTCACTCCTTAAAAGTTGATTCGAAACTGGTCGGCTTGCTGTGATCTGAAGCGCCTTGCCGATGAATCAACTTTAGTCTTGTACAAGAGTTTGTTCACCTCTTATGTCTTATACAAGAGATAATATTTTTTCTTTTTAAATCAAGTGCTTATCAATTGCTTTTCTCGATACGAAAAATAATTTCTTGTATTGAGAAATTTTGTCGCGCTGCACCATCGCTCATTTTCACGATGCGGAACTGAATTTACGCGCCGCGAAAACGAATCCAGTCCCCGTGACCGATCGATTGCTTGCCCAGCACGCGCTCGCGATTGATCTCGTAGACCAGGCATTGCAGCTGCCTGCCGGCCACCTCCACGGCCAGTTCGCGCTTGAAATACTCGCTCGCCCCGCCCGGCTCGATCTGCTCGATGCGATCCAGCAAGGCTTCGAGCCGGGGCTCGATTTCGTAGACCTCGCCCACCACGGTAACGGCCTCTTCGCCTCCCAGCGTGAGGCCGGGATACCAGTCCAGGTGGTACAGCGTGCCCTTGACCTCGCCCATACCGACATAGCGCGGCGCGGGCTCGAGCCCGTTGATGTCGTTGCGCCCGCCGCGGCGCAGCGTGCCGTAGACAAAAACGTGGCGCGGCGGGGCTTCGGGCATGATCCGTTCGTCTTCGAAAAAGAGCCATTCTGAATGAGCCCGCGCGCCGATCGCCTGTTCGCCTATGCCTACCTCGCGCTGAGCATGTCGCTGGTCGGCAGCTACGTCGCCCTGTCCAAGCCATTGGCCGCGGCGATTCCCGTGTTCCTGCTGGCCTGGCTGCGCTTCGGCATCGGCGGGCTGTCCATGCTGCACTGGCTGCGCAAACCGGCCGATGAAAAGCCGATGACGGCGCGCACGAAAAGACTGCTGTTCCTCGAATCCTTTCTGGGCAATTTCCTGTTCTCGATCTGCATGCTGTTCGGCGTGAGCCTGACCAGCGCCGTGTCGGCGGGCGTGATCATGGCGGCCATTCCCGCGGTCGTGGCGCTGCTCAGCTGGGCGTTCCTGCGCGAGCGGATCGCGCCGCGCACCTGGGGCGCCGTTGCGTGTGCCGGACTCGGCATCGCGCTGTTGGGCCTGGCGCAGCCCGCTGCCACGGCGCAGGCCAGCGGCATCGCCGAGCGTGCCACGAACTGGGTAGGCAACCTGCTGGTGTTCGGCGCGGTGCTCTGTGAAGCGTCATACGCGGTCATCGGCAAGAAGCTCACCGGTACCCTGAGCCCCAAGCGCATTACCTCGTTGATCAATGTCTGGGGCTTCGCGCTGGTGACACCGTTCGGCGTGTACGCGGCGCTGCGATTCGACTTCAGCAGCGTCCGGCCGGGTACCTGGGGCTTGTTGGTGTTCTATTCGCTGGCAGCCAGCATCTGGACCGTGTGGCTGTGGATGACGGGACTCAAGACCGTGCCGGCGGCCCAAGCCGGCGTGTTTACGGTGATGCTCCCGGTATCGGCTGCTCTGGTGGGCGTCTTCGCGCTGGGCGAGCGGCTCGGCGCGATTCAGCTGCTGGCCTTCACACTCGCCCTGGCCGGCGTGGTCCTGGCCACGGTGCCCGTCAGGACGAGGATGTAGCGGCTAATCGCCGGGGCGTGCCGCGACGCCCTGGATCTCGAAAACTCGTGCAGGGGCGCGGTGTTGATGCTGTTTTCTGTTGCGTTGGATGCGCTGTGGCCACGCTGTTTTCGGGACGTCGTTGTGGCCGGCAAGGCGGTCTCCGGCGGGCGAAACGATCGCCTTCGGCGTCCTCCTCGCGGACATCTTCCCGATCCCCAGAGGGAAACGCAGCGAAAGAGCGAGTGCAAAAAACGACACGCCAGAGTGAAAAAAGCCATTTTTCGCTTGGAAACTGCTTTTTTCTCCAGTAGCATCCGCAGTGCCAGCAGGAATGCAGATTCCCACTGGTGATTAATCAACTTCTAGAAGGAAATAATCATGGCAACTGCGAAAAAAGCTGCGGCGAAGAAAGCACCAGCAAAGAAGGCTGCGAAGAAAGCTGCGCCGGCGAAGAAGGCCGCTGCGAAGAAAGCGCCGGCGAAGAAGGCCGCTGCGAAGAAGGCTCCGGCGAAGAAGGCCGCGCCGAAGAAGGCTGCTGCGAAGAAGGCTCCCGCCAAGAAGCGCACTCCGAACGCCGCTTTCATGAAGGCGTTGATGCCCAGCCCGCAATTGGCGGCTGTGGTCGGTCCGGCTCCCCTGCCGCGCACCGAAGTCGTGAGCAAGCTGTGGGCCTACATCAAGAAGAACAAGCTGCAGGACTCCGTGAACAAGCGCATGGTCAATGCCGACGCCAAGCTGAAGGAAATCTTCGGCAAGGCCCAGGTCTCGATGTTCGAGATGGCCGGCCTGATCGGCAAGCACGTCAAATAATCGGAGCTGTCGACTGAAGTGCAAGGGCCGCTCGATGCGGCCCTTTCTTATTTCTTCAGCGCCGCCTGCGTGATTCCGCTCAAGGTGCCGCGCGTCGTGATGACCTCCGGATCGAGCATGACCTCGATCAATGTCCCTTCCTTGCGCTCCAGCGCCGCGATCAACTCCGGTTCGAACTCCGCCGTGCGGGCGATGCGCACACCGGCATAGCCGTAGGCTCGCGCCAACGCAGCAAAGTCCGGGTTGGCGAGTTCGCTGCCGCTGACGTGCCGCGGATAGTCGCGCTCCTGGTGCATGCGGATGGTGCCGTACATGCCGTTGTTCAGCAGCACGATGATGCTCTTGGCGCCGTGCTGCACCGCCGTGGCGAGCTCCTGTCCGTTCATCAGGAAGTCGCCATCGCCGGCCATCGTCAGGGCCGTGCGCCCGCTCACGAGGTTGGCCGCGATGCCGGCCGGAAC
>DATNCB010000841.1:0-6446 GCA_035571715.1 Ramlibacter sp. | reverse complement strand
CGACTCGCCTTGCCTGATCAGCCGCGCCAGGTAGCCTTCGACCGAATGGAAGGGCACGCCGGCCATCACCACCGGCTCGCCGGCGGAGTTGCCGCGTTTGGTCAGTGTGATATCGAGCAGGCGCGCAGCCTTCTCGGCGTCGCTATAGAACAGCTCGTAGAAGTCCCCCATGCGGTAGAACACCAGCGTCTGCGGATGCTCCGCTTTGATGGCCAGGTACTGGGCCATCATCGGCGTGTGCGCGAGGACGCCGGCGCCGGGTGTGGGGGAGGGAAGCGAGGGCGCCAAGGTCGATCAGGGCCTGTTCACACTATTCCGCGTCGTCCAGCGTCGCGGTTGGCTTGCTCTCGGACGGGGCCAGTGCCAGCGTGTTCTGGTGCACCGCCGCCTTCTCGCTGGCGCTGGCGAACTTGCTGTACTTGCCCAGGATGGCAACGAGCTGGCCGTAGATCTTGGGATTGCCGGCGATGCATTCCTTCGTCTCCATGAACTCGGCGTCGCCGGTGAAGTTGCCGATCAGGCCACCCGCTTCGGTCACCAGCAGCGAGCCCGCGGCGACGTCCCAGGGCGACAGGCCGGTTTCGAAAAAGCCGTCGGTGAAACCGGCCGCGACGTAGGCGAGATCGAGCGCGGCGGCACCGGGGCGGCGCAGGCCGGCGGTGCGCTGCATCACCTCGGCCATCATGGCCAGGTAGCTGTTGAAGTCGTCGCCCGGCCGGAACGGAAAGCCGGTGGAGATCAGGCAATGCCTCAAGTCGATGCGCTTGGACACGCGCATGCGCCGGTCGTTCATGTACGCGCCGCGGCCCTTGGTGGCGGTGAACAGGTCGTTGCGGCTGGGGTCGTAGATCACGGCCTGTTCCACCTTGCCGCGCACCGACAGGGCAATGCTGATGCAGTAAACCGGAAAGCCGTGGATGAAGTTGGTCGTGCCGTCCAGCGGATCGATGATCCACACCGAATCGGAGCCTTGCGTGCCGTGCACCTTGCCGGACTCCTCGGCCCAGATGGCATGGTGGGGATAGGCGGTGAGCAGGGTCTCGATGATGATTTTTTCGCTCGCATGATCGACTTCGGTGACGAAATCGTTGACCTGTTTTTGCGAGATGCGCACCGATTCGACATCGAGGGCGGCGCGGTTGATGATCGCGCCGGCGGCGCGGGCGGCCTTCACGGCCACGTTCAGCATGGGATGCAGGTTGGGGGACGACATGAATTTTTAAGGTCTTTGTGGGACAGATCTTCAGCTCTGTCTCCAACTTACTAATGATCTTGCGGGACAGATCTTCAGCTCTGTCCCCAACTGATTAAGCTGAGGCCGCACCGGCGATGCGGGCGGCGTGCGATGCCCTCATTTTCCCATGAAACCGCATCGGCGAGCGCGTTGGAGCCGGCCCATCGGAGGGCGGCGACAATCAGGACCTGTTCAGGCCCTATCCATGCACACCCGCTTCATCCTGATCAACACCAGCCATGCCGGCAACGTGGGCGCGGCGGCGCGTGCGATGAAGGTGATGGGCTTCGACGACCTGGTGCTGGTGGCGCCGCGCTGGCCCGACGTGCTGGCGCGCGACGAGGCGATCCAGCGCGCGAGCGCCGCCGTCGACGTGCTGCAACGGGCGCGCATCGTCGCAACGCTGGACGAGGCACTGGAGGGCATGACCTACCTGTGCGCGACGGCCATGACACCACGCGACTTCGGCCCGCCGACGTTCACGCCGCGCGAGCATCTGGGCCCACTGGCTGGCTCGGCGCACAGCGTCGCGTTCCTGTTCGGTTCCGAGCGCTTCGGCATGAACAACGACGATGTCTATCGCTGCCATGCGGCGTTGACGATTCCTACCGATCCACGATACGGGTCCCTCAATCTGGCCGCCGCGATCCAGGTAATCGCGTACGAATGGCGGACGGCCTTGGGCGGATTTGCATCCTCCGTTCGTCCTGGGCTGGTCGAAGGGCGAACCGAAACGCTCGCGGATGCGCAGGCCGTGGCTGGCATGCTGGCGCACTGGGAGCGCGCCCTGCTGGACATCGGTTTCCTCGATCCGGCCGCGCCGAAAAAACTGATGCCGCGGCTCAACCAGTTGTTCAATCGCGCGCAGCTCGCCCCCGAGGAAATCCACATCCTGCGTGGTGTTGCCAAGGCCATGTCGCAAGCGGCCTCAAGAGTAAAACGATAGACTGCGGGCATCAACCTGGACGGTTCACGCTACATGTTCAGCCGACTGCGATCCGACATTCAGTGCATTCTCGACCGCGACCCTGCCGCGCGCAGCACGTGGGAGGTGCTGACCTGCTATCCCGGCCTGCACGCGCTGGTGATGCACCGCGTCGCCCACTGGTTCTGGGGCCGTGGCATGCGCTGGCTGGGCCGCTTCATCTCGCAGATCTCGCGCTGGCTGACGGGCATCGAAATCCATCCGGGCGCGAAGATCGCCGACAAGGTCTTCATCGACCACGGCATGGGCATCGTGATCGGCGAAACGGCCGAAATCGGCGAGGGCTGCACGATCTACCAGGGCGTCACGCTGGGCGGCACGTCACTGACCAAAGGCTCCAAACGCCATCCCACGCTGGGCCGCAACGTGGTGATCGGTGCCGGCGCGAAAGTTCTCGGCGGCTTCGTTGTGGGCGACGACGCCAGCGTGGGTTCGAACGCGGTGGTGACCAAGCCGGTGCCTGCCGGCGCAACGGCGGTGGGCATCCCGGCGCGCATCATCCAGGCCGACGACAGCAAGCGGCGCGAGCAGGTCGCCAACCAACTGGGCTTTTCCGCGTACGGCATCACGGAGAACGATGACCCGCTGTCCCAGGCGATGAAGGGGCTGATCGACAACGCCTCGTCGCAAGAGCACCAGATCGCGCTGCTGTGGCACGCGATCGAGAAGCTGTCGCCGACCAAGAAAGGCGAGGAGTGCGTGCCCGAAGACGCCGCCTTGAAGGAGCATTTCGAGGCCGACAAGCTGACGCAGCTGGTCGGGAAATAGGCTACTTCGGCGCGCGGATCGCCGACTTTGGCCGGAACGCCTTGCACACCTCGTCGCGCGTTTCCAGATACGGTCCGCCGATGAGATCGACGCAGTAGGGCACGGCGGCGAAGATACCCGCCACGAGCTGCTCGCCGCCGGCGCCCTTCAGGCCTTCCAGCGTTTCCTGGATCGACTTCGGCTGGCCCGGCAGGTTGATGATCAAGCTCTTGTCTCGAACGACCGCGCATTGGCGCGAGAGAATGGCCGTCGGCACGAAACGCAGGCTGATCTGGCGCATCTGTTCGCCAAAGCCGGGCATCTCCTTATGTGCCACGGCCAGCGTCGCCTCGGGCGTGACGTCGCGCGGCGCCGGGCCGGTCCCGCCGGTGGTCAGCACCAGCGAGCAACCCGCCTCGACCAGCTCGATCAGCGCGGCACTGATGCCGGCCTTCTCGTCGGGAATCAGCCGGGCCTCGAACATGAGCGGGTTTTTGAGCGCCCGGGTGAGCCAGTCCTTCAGCGCGGGCAGGCCCTTGTCTTCGTATACGCCACTCGAGGCGCGGTCGCTGATCGAGACGATGCCGATCTTCACGGGGTCGAATGTTTCTGCGCTCATACGGCATCCACGTTGGCTAGCTGTTCCCGCACCAGCTGAAAGAGTTCCCGGTAGGCGCGGCCTTGCCGGGGTGCGAGGCCTTTGGACACCGCCTGCGGGTCGGGCTGCACATCCTTGCGCGCCTGCCGGATCAGGGCCCTGAGCTGCTGCGTGTCCGTGCCGGGATAGGCGTTCAGCCACTGTTGCAGGGCTTCTTCCTTGCCGATGAGGTCATCGCGCCACTTCTCGGCCTGGTGCAGCGCGATCGCCTCGCCGGCAGAGCCTTTGCGCTGTTCATCCAGCGCATCGCGCACCGATTGCAGCGTCGCCTCGTCCTGGCTGCGCATGAGCTTGCCGATGTATTGCATCTGCCGCCGTTTGCCCTCGAAATCGGTGATGCGTTTGGCCTGGGCGACCGCCTCCACGAGCTTGTCGGGGAGCTGCAAGCCCTGCATCAGGTCGCCGCGCAGCGTCAACAAGGCTTCACCAAGCTTTTGCAGCTCGGTGCTCTCGCGTTTCAAGTCTGTCTTGCTGACTTCGTCGGTGCCTTTGAGCTCAGCCTTGAGCTCAAGATCCAACTCGCTGCCTTCGGCGACGAACTGGCCGCGCACGAAGTAGCCTTTTTTGGGTTTTCGGGGCATGTGGGGCAAGTATCATAGCCCCGCCATGAACAATCCCGATCCCCGCGCCGCCACCGGTTTCACCTATAGCCGAGCATCCTTCGAAGAGCTGGTGGACACTGCTCTTGCCCATGCCAAAAAGCTGGGCGCGACCGATGCCGGCGCCGAGGCTTCCGAGGGCTGCGGCCTGAGCGTGTCGGTGCGCAAGGGCGAGCTGGAAAACGTGGAGCGCAACCGCGATAAGTCGCTGGGGGTGACCGTGTACGTCGGACAGCGCCGCGGCAACGCCAGCACATCGGATTTTTCGCGCGCGGCCATCGAACAGACGGTTCAGGCGGCCTACGATATCGCGCGCTTCACGGCGGAAGATCCGGTAGCGGGCCTGCCCGATGCCGAGGATATCGCCGGTCCGGACGAACAGCCGGACCTGGATCTGTTTTATCCCTGGACCATCGACAGTGCACAGGCGGCCCAGCTGGCGCTGCTGTGCGAAGGTGCGGCGTTCGCCACCGACAAGCAAATCACGAACAGCGAGGGCGCCGGCGTGTCGGCCCAGCAAAGCCACTTCTTCAGCGCTCATTCGCGTGGTTTTCGGGGTGGCTATCCCAGTTCGCGTCACTCGATCTCCGTGGCGCCGATCGCGGGCAAGGGCAGCGACATGCAGCGCGACGCCTGGTACAGCTCGATGCGCGACGCCGACGAATTGGCGGCGCCCGAGGCGGTCGGCCGTTACGCGGCGGAAAGGGCGCTGGCACGGCTGAGGTCGCGCAAGATCGCCACCCGCGAATGCCCGGTGCTGTTCGAGTCACCGCTGGCGGCGGGATTGATGGGGGGTTTCGTGCAGGCGGTCAGCGGGGGCGCGCTGTACCGCAAGAGCTCTTTCCTGCTCGACTCCATGGGCAAGAAGGTATTTCCGGACCATGTCGACATCGTGGAAGACCCGCTAGTCCGGCGCGGCAAGGGCAGTGCCGCCTTCGACGAGGAAGGTGTTCGGACCAAGGCGCGCAAGGTGGTGAACGAGGGACGGGTGGAGGGCTACTTCCTTAGCAGTTACTCGGCACGCAAGCTGGGCATGAAGACCACCGGCAATGCGGGCGGCTCGCACAACCTGGAGATGACTTCGCGCCTGACGCGTCCCGGCGATGACCTGGCTCAGATGCTGCGCAAGCTGGGTACGGGCCTGTTCGTGATCGAGCTGATGGGCCAGGGCGTGAACTACGTGACCGGCGACTACTCGCGTGGCGCGAGCGGCTTCTGGGTGGAGAACGGCGAGCTGGCGTACCCGGCGCAGGAAATCACGATCGCCGGCAACATGAAGTCGATGCTCGCCGGCATCCAGGCGGTGGGCTCGGACACGTACAACTACGGCGCAAAGACGGTGGGATCGATCCTGATCGACCGGATGAAAGTTGCCGGGTCCTAGCCCGCCAAAGCCGCCTTCACCGCCGCCGAAACCTGGCTCATGTCGGCCCTACCGGCCAAACGGGCCTTCGCGGCACCCATGACCTTGCCCATATCGCCAGGGCCCTTGGCGCCCAGTTCCGTCACGATCGCCTTCACCTGGCCGGCGATCTCTTCGGCCGACAAGCGCGCGGGCAGATAGGCCTGCAGCACGACGATCTCCGCGGCTTCCTTGTCGGCCAGATCCTTGCGCGCCGCCTTCTCGAACGCCTCCACGCTGTCTTTGCGCTGCTTGATCAGCTTGTCGACGATCCCGATCACGGCCGGGTCGTCCAGCTCGATGCGCTCGTCCACTTCCTTCTGCTTCATGGCGGCCATCAAGAGGCGGATCGTGCCCAGGCGCTCGGCGTCCTTGGCGCGCATGGCGGCCTTCATGTCTTCGGTGATGCGTTCTTTCAGGCTCATCAGGTTTCTCCCGGTATCGGAAACGACAAAGCCCGCTTGAGCGTCCCCAGGCGGGCTTTCCAGTTCTGATCAGTTGGGGTCAGAGCACAATTTCGTTCGAGGTTTCGCGCTTCGGCCGCGCTACTGTCCTGAATTGTGGTCTGACCCGCAAGGTATCAGTAAAGCTTCTTCGGCAGCTGCATGCTGCGCACGCGCTTGTAGTGGCGCTTCACGGCGGCCGCCTTCTTGCGCTTGCGTTCAGCGGTGGGTTTCTCATAAAACTCGCGGGCCCGCAATTCGGTCAGCAGGCCCAACTTCTCGATGGTCCGCTTGAAGCGGCGCAGCGCCACGTCGAACGGCTCATTCTCTTTCACACGGATCATTGTCATTAGCTAATCGGTTCCAAATGTGTGCAGC
>DATNCB010000840.1:0-3583 GCA_035571715.1 Ramlibacter sp. | reverse complement strand
CGCTGCGGCCATTTCGCTGACGGTGTCGTGGCGCATGTGCACGTCCGTCACGGCCGGATTCCAGGCCGCCAGCGCCGCCAGTTGCGCTTGCCACATCACGTCGTCGCCGGCCAGGCCCGGCAACAGGATCAATCGGGTCATCAATGGGATTTCAGTTCGGTCAACATTCATTTTGTCACCGCACGCCACCACAGCGAGGCTGGGATAATCGGTAGATGACAGAACTGATCCTGCTGCGCCACGGCGAAACCGACTGGAACCGGGAGCTTCGTTTCCAGGGCCACGTCGACGTTGCGCTGAACGCCATCGGCCTGGAGCAGGCGAGGCGCCTGGCCCGGCGGCTGGCGGGCGAGATGGCGCATGGCCTTTATGCGAGCGACCTGCTGCGCGCCCAGCAGACCGCGCATCCCGTGGCGCGGCAGCTGTCGCTGGCGAGCGTCACCGATCCGGCATTGCGCGAGCAGAGTTTCGGGTTGGTGGATGGCATGAAGGTGGATGACATCAAGGTGCAGCACCCGCAGGCGTGGGAAGGCTGGTTGCGCTTTCACGAGGATTTCTGCATGCCCGAGGGCGAGAGCACCCGGCAGTTCCATTCGCGCGTGATGGATGCGGTGTACCGGCTGGTGGCGGCGCATCCCCGTGAGACCCTGGTGGTGGTCACGCACGGCGGCGTGCTGGACATGATCTATCGAACGGCGCGTTCGCTCGGATTGAATGGGCCTCGGCAAAGCGAAATTCCCAACGCCGGCCTGAACCGCGTGCGCGTGGACGAAACCGGCATCGCCATCCTGGCCTGGGCCGACGTTCAGCATCTGGCCGACCTGCCGCCCCAGCCGGTCTACGATCAGCTCAAGCTGGTCGCCACCGACTCCAGGCCGAGCGCCATATAGACACGAGCGGCTTGCCGCTTCAGGCGCACCGATTCGCCCTGGCTTCGCAACTGCTGCTGCAGCAGCTGCTGCGCTTCCACGAGCTGACCAGTGCGGACCAGCGCATCGAGGCGCACCTGCGCGAACAGGTCGCGCTGCGCATGGCTGCCGCCGATCTCCGCAAGGCGCGGCAAGGCCTGTCCCAGCTCATCCACTGCGCGTGCGTAATCGCTGCGGGCATGCGCCAACAGGCCGCGGCTGGCCGGAACGCATACGCGCTGCCATGCGGCTTTGGCGTCATCGGTGGCGTGTGCCGCCTGGCGCTCGATGTTGGCCATCAGGAGATCAGCCTCGGACCTGCCCGCACGCGCCAGGCCATAGAGGTACTGCATGTCGAGAAACGGCAGCACGTGGTCTTGCAGGCGGTCCGCGAGGTAGTTGCCCAGGTCCTGCCAGCGGTCTCCCACGTCCACGCCGGCGAGTTCCAGCCTGGCCAGCAGCGACACGGCGTTGATCTGGTCCTGCGTGTACTCCTTCGTGACGCCCCACACGCGCTGGTCGTACAGGTCCAGCACCTCACGCGCCCGGTCCAGCTCCAGCGCGAACAGCGCCTGATGCCACCAGTTGTGCGTCACCATGAATGAATTCAGGCCGGTCCAGGTGGTGCTGACATCCTGCAGGAAGGCGTGGCCTTCCGCGATGCGCCCCTGGGTCAGCATCACGTGCGCCAGCGCATGGTGGGCCCAAGGCTCCTTGCGGCGCATCTCGATCGCTTTTCGCGCAGCCGCCTCGGCTGGCTCGAGCATGTGGCACTGTTCCCACGCGAACGCGGCCATGCCGTGCAGGTAAGGCACGTCGGCCGCCGCAGGCAGCGACGCCAGCGCCAAACGCAGCATTCCCGGTGCATCGCCCCGATTGAACTGGTGGTATTGCCCGAGCTTGAGGGACGCGAGGTCGCGCGGATACTCGCGGGACTGCTCTTCGTGCAAGCCGATGGCGCGCGGAATATCGCCGTCGACCCACGCCTGCACCGCGCGGATGAAGCGGCGTTCGCGTTCTGTGCACCGGCCCTGGAGTGCCAGCGCGCGATCGATGAAAGGCCGCGCATTGCCCGGCGCCGCGCCCGATTCGGCGAACATGTGCACGGCCGCCGCGCAGGCTTGCACCATCGGGCTGGCGTCCTCGCCCGCCGCCTGCAGGACATTCACCGCGCGTGCCTCGCTGGCGATGAAACCTTCGACGAAATCGTTCAGCGCGCCGAGGCTGCCCTCGCCCTCGAGCGTCACTGGGTTGCCGAGGCAGTCAGTCAACATGGTGCAGCGATTGCGAGGGCGGTTGTGGCCAGGGCCGCTGCTCGTCGCGTATCAGCTCGAAGGCGCGCGAGACCTGCAGCACACCGAGGTCGTCGAAGCGCTGGCCGGCGATTTGCAGCCCGATCGGCAGTCCGCTGTCGGTGTAGCCGCAGTTGATCGAAGCGGCCGGCTGCTCGGACATGTTGAACGGCACGGTGAAAGCGATGTGTTCCAGCGGCCGCAGCGGATCGTTGGTCGGCGAGGGCAACGCCGCCGGAAACGCCGGGACCGGCGAGGTCGGCGAGATGACGAAGTCGAAGGCGCGGCAGGCATTCACGGTGGCCACGCGTGTCTCGTGGAACTGGCTGAACGCCTTGAACACGGCCTCACCGTCCATGCCGGCGGCGCTGTCCGCCCATTGCTGGATGTAGGGCAGCACCTTCGCCTTGTTCTGCGGCGCCAGCATTTTCATGTCGATGTGAGAGCGCATCCGCCAGAAATGGTCCATGCCGTCCAGCTTGGCCCGGGTCATGAACGGATGCATCGGCGCCACGACCGCACCGGCGCGCTCGAACAGTCTCGCGGCGTGCTCCACCGCGGCGCGGATTTCGGGGTCTACCGGCAGGCCGCAACCCGCGTCCAGCAGCAAACCAATGCGCAATCCCTTTAGCTTTTCAACGCCGTCATCGAACTCTCCCCAGGCGATGTCCTGGAACGGCAGGCTCATGGTGTCGCGCGCATCGGGCAGCGACAGCACCTGCATGAACCAGGCCGCGTCGCCGACGCTGCGGGTCATGGGTCCGGCTGCCCGCCCCATGTAAGGCGGCACGATCGGGATGCGGCCGAGGCTGGGCTTGAGGGTGAAAATGCCGCACCAGCCCGCGGGCAGGCGCAGCGAGCCGCCGATGTCCGTGCCGATGTGCAAGGGGCCGTAGCCCGCGGCAGCGGCGGCGCCGGCGCCGGCGCTCGACCCGCCCGGCGTCATCCCCAGGTCCCACGGATTGCGCGCCAGCTTGTGAAAGCTCGACAGCCCCGACGAGAGCATGCCGTAGTCGGGCATCGTGGTCTTGGCGACGATCACGGCGCCGGCTTCGCGCATGCGCGCGGCCGGAGGCGCGTCGGACGGTGCGGGCACGAGCTCGCAGGCCGCCGTCCCCAGCGGCGTCGGGTCGCCGAGCGTGGCGATGTTTTCCTTGATGGTGACGGGGACGCCGTCCAGCGGGCCCAGCGGCGCGCCTTGCAGCCAGCGCGCTTCGCTGGCGCGTGCCTGTTGCAGCGCGAGGTCCGGGCGCAGCAGGTACAGCGCCTGAAGGTGGTGCTCCCAGCGCTCGATGTGGCCGAGCACCGATCGGACGACTTCCACCGGCGAGAATTCGCGCCGGCGGTAGGCGTCGATCAGCGCCGGCGCGGAAAGCTCATGCA
>DATNCB010000839.1:0-3116 GCA_035571715.1 Ramlibacter sp. | reverse complement strand
CGCGCTGGCCGCCGGTGAGCTGGTCGCCTTTCCGACCGAAACGGTTTATGGCCTGGGCGCCGACGCGGCCAGCGAGGAAGCGGTGGCAAAAATCTTCGCGGCCAAGGGCCGGCCCAGTGATCACCCGCTGATCGTGCACGTGCCAGATGCGGCTGCCGTGGCGACCTTCGCGTCCGAGGTGCCGGCGTTCGCGGAGAAACTGATGCGATCGTTCTGGCCCGGCCCGCTGACGCTGATCCTGCGGCGGCGCAGCGGCGTGGCTGCGGCGGCCGCCGGCGGACAGGACTCGATCGGCTTGCGCTGCCCGGCCCACCCGGTAGCGCATGCGCTGCTGGCGGCCTGCGCGCGCCGGGCGCCGCCGGTGGCCGGTCTGGCGGCGCCGAGCGCGAACAAGTTCGGCCGCGTGAGTCCCACCACGGCCGAACACGTGCGCGCCGAGTTCGGCGATGGCCTGCTGGTGCTCGACGGCGGCGCCTGCCGGGTCGGTATTGAATCGACCATCGTCGACTGCACCCGTGGCAGCCCCGTCCTGCTGCGCCCCGGCGTGCTCACGCGCGGCGAAATCGAGACAGCGTGCGGCCAGCCGCTACGCTCGCCCGAGGAGTTGCCGGACCCGGCGCCGCGTGCCTCCGGCACGCTTGCCGCGCACTACGCGCCCAACGCCCCGGTCCGCCTGATGGACGCGCAGGCGCTGCAGACCGCGCTCGACCTGCTCGGACCCGATGCCGCGGGCATCGCGATCTACTCGCGCGCCATCATGCAAACCCGTTCGGGCCAGGTCTTGCGACGGCGCATGCCGGACGACGCGGCAGAAACCGCGCGCCAGCTCTTTGCCGTGCTGCGCGAGTTCGATGGGCAAGGCGTGCGGCTGATCTGGGTGGAGACGCCGCCTCCGGATCCCGAGTGGGACGGCGTGCGCGACCGCTTGCAAAGGGCGTCGGCGGCGTGAGTCCAGGCGGCCTCGTTAAACTACCTCCCAGTCAAAACTGGAGAATTCCATGTCATGTCACTGGATGCGCCGCGCCCTGCTGGCGCTGGCGTCCGCTGCGGCGCTGCTGGTAGCCGCCTGCGGCTCGGGCACCATCGAGTCGCAGCTGCAGCCCTCGCGCATCGTCGCGTTCGGCGACGGCTTCAGCGACCTGGGGCAAGCCGGCTCGCGCTATACAGTCAATGATGGCACCGCCAATGTCTGGTTGCATGAGTTCGCCGTGCGCTTTGGCCTGACACTGACGGCGACGGCCGCGGGCGGCACCTCGTACGCCACCGGCAACGCCCGCATCAACACCAAACCCGATGCGGCCGGCAACAGCGCCACGCCGACGGTGACGCAGCAAGTCGACCAGTTCCTGGCCGGCAATGCCATCGGCGCCAACGACCTGATGGTCATCAACGGCGGCATCGCCGACATCGTCGCGGAAATGGCCAAGGTGAACTCGGGCGCCCAGACCAGCGACCAGATGATCGCCACCGTGAAACAGGCCGGGCGCGATCTGGGCGCCCAGGTGCGCAGGCTGGTGCAGGCCGGCGGGGCCCATGTGATGGTGGTCGGCACCTACGACCTGGGCAAGTCGCCTTGGGCCACGATCACTGGGCAGGCCACCCTGCTGTCGGACGCCAGCGTCCAATTCAATGACCAGTTGCTGCTGTCGATCGTCGACCTGGGTGCCAATGTGCTGTACGTGGACGCGGCGCTGGAATTCAACTTGATGATCGCCAGCCCGCCGAGCTTCAACATGACGGATGCGACCAACCCGGTCTGCACGTCGGTGGACCCGGGTCCGGGCATCGGCACCGGCGCCGGCCAGGTCAACTCGGCCTTGTGCAACACCAGTACGTTGTTGGCTGGCGCCGACTACACGCACTTCCTGTTCGCCGATCGCATTTACCCCACGCCCCAGGGCCATCGCACGTTTGGCGATTTCGCCTTCGACCGGATCCGGGCCCGCTTTTGATTTGGCCAAGCCAGCAAAAAAGCGCCCTCGGGCGCTTTTTTTCTGGTGAGCGTCAGTTCACTTGAAGGTGTTGAACAGCGCGCGTGCCTGAGCGTGGCAGAAAGGCGGCTCGAACGTGCCGTGATAACTGCCGAAGTAAGTCGCGAACGCAGCGCTGGTCGGATCGGTGGGCACGACGCCGCCTGGCGCGAAAGCCGCCCGGATCGCGGGGTCCACATCGACCGAGGTCACGTTGGCAAGGGCCCGGCTGGCGAAATCGGCCTGGGCCACGTTCATGTGCACTGCCGGCGGCACGGTCGGATCCCCAGCACCACCGCACATCAGCGTGCGTGCCTTGGGGTTCCAGCCCAGCAGGTCGTTCTTCTTCCCGTCCAGGAACAGCGGGTTGTTGTTATTGGTCTGCACATCGGCGATGAAAGCCGGCTGGAACACCAGGTCGCGCGCGGCGTCCGGCGCTCCGCCGGGCAACGCGCCCGTGGTGACCAGAGTCGTGAAATTCAGCGTCGGATTGGGCAGCAGCGTCTCGATGTAATTCGAGTACGGCAGCTTGAAAGCCTGTGTCACGTTGCTGTAGACGTTCCCGTAGATCTTCTGCCAGGAAGTCACTATGAACGGCACGAAAAACTGGAAGCCGAGAATCGCGTTGGTGAGCTTGAACGAACCCGACAGGTTGTACGGGCCCGCCAGGTGGGCGCCAGCCACCACGTTGATTTCGCCCGGCTCGTCGCGCTCGATGGCACGGTGCGCGGCCATGGAAGAATGCCCGCCCTGCGAGTAGCCGGTGAGCATCACCTTGCCCGACAGCGACACGCCTTGCGCGAACGCGGCGGCCCGGGCGGCGCGGATCGAATCGATCACGCTGCTGGCTTCGGAGTCCGCATGCAGATAAGGGTGGAAGCTGTAATTCGACTTGGCATAACCGAGGTAGTCGGTCGCCACCACCGCATAGCCCTGGGCCGCGTACATCGCGACCAGCAGGAAGGCTTCGGGGTCGGCAGGGTTGGCGAGCGTGCGCGGCTTCTGGACGTCCGTGCCCTTGGCATAGGCCACCAGGGGAAAGCTGTCGCTGGCGCAGGCGCCGGCCGGCACCAGCATCACACCGGACGCGTTGGTTGACTCTGCGTTCACGCCCACGGTCGAGTAGTTGAGCGACATCATTCTCAC
>DATNCB010000838.1:0-5394 GCA_035571715.1 Ramlibacter sp. | reverse complement strand
GCTGGTGGAGCTGGCGTCATCGTTCGGGCCGATCGCGATCAACCGCGCCTACTGCAACTGGCAATTCTTCGGCCGCTATCGCGACGCGCTGCTCCAGAATGCCGTGGAACTGATCCAGCTCTTCCCACCGGGAGCGGCGGGCAAGAACGGCGCCGACATCAAGCTGTGCCTCGACGCCACGGAAGATATTGCCCGCTTCGCGCACATCGGCACGGTGGTCATCGTCGGCGGAGACAGCGACTTCATGCCTGTCTCCCAGAAGATCAAGGCGGCCGGCCGCACGCTGATCGGCGTGGGGACGCGCAAATCCACCAACCGGCACTGGGCCAAGAGTTGCCACGAATTCCGGTACTACGAGAACCTGATCGAGCCACCGGCCGGGCCCGTCGTGGCGGCAGAATCGGCCGAAGGTGCTGCCCAGCCCCAGGAGGTACCTGCGGCACCCGCCGACCCGGCCGCTGAGTTGCTACGCCGGGCGGTGCGCTTGCTGGCGGAGAAGAAGGGCGACGCCTGGGTGAACAAGGGTGAAATCTGGCCCTTGATCAAACGGCTGGACCCGACCTTCGACCTGAAGGAGAACGGCCACACCAGCTTCTCGGGGATGGTCAAGGCGCTTGAAGCGGTGGTCGAAGTCAAGAAGGGCGACAACGACCAATTGGTTCGCTTGCGATAGGAGTACTCTGCGCGTGCGCAGCGGCGGGAGATTCGGAGGTCCATGATGAATATCCTTTCAACCAAGCGACGGTTCGATTTCGACCCGCTTCATGTGGCCATGCAACGGCAGGTCGATCTCGGTTTTCTGCCGGGTGTTGCGACGGCGGTTCTGGTCGATGGCGAGGTGGTAGACAGCTTCTGCACCGGCTGGGCCGATAAGGAAGCAGGCATCGCCCTGCGGCCGGACCACATCTACCGCATGTTTTCGAACACCAAGCTGGTGACGGCCTGCGCCACGCTCATGCTCTGGGAGGAGGGGCACTTCGATCTGGACGACCCGATCGAGCGCTTCATCCCGCAGCTCGGGCAGCGTCGTGTGCTGCGCGACGGGGCAACGCGCATGGACGACACCGAACCGGCCGCGGGTTCGATCACCATCCGGCACCTGTTGACCCATAGCTCGGGGCTGTCGTATGGCCTGTTCGATCCGGGCACTTTGCTGTACCAGGTCTACACCGGCGCCAAGGTACTGAACCCCGGCACGACCCTCGCGGAAAAGATGGATGCGCTGGCGCCGCTGCCGCTGAAATTCCATCCCGGCACCGGCTGGGAGTACTCGATTGCCAGTGACGTTACGGCGCGGCTGGTGGAAGTGGTCAGCGGCCGGCGCTTCGGCGAATTTCTGGCCGAGCGTATCTTCACGCCGCTGGGCATGGTCGATACGGGCTTCGTGGTGCCCCCTGGCGAACTGCAGCGCTTATGTGCGTATTACGGCGGGGTGGACTTCGCTGATCCCACCAAGCCCGGACTGGTCCGTTACGACGACCTGCCGTATCCCGGCGCCTACCGCACGCCCGTGCCCTACCAGGGGGGTGGCGGTGGACTGGTTTCGACTTTGGACGACACGGTGCGCCTGATCAAGGCCGTGCTGCCGGGCAGCACCAAGGTGCTCAAGCCATCCACGCTGAAGCTGATGGCGCAAAACCATCTCGCTGCGGGACTCTGCGTTGAGTTTCCTTTCATGCGTTACGAAGGGATGGGGTTCGGCCTGGGCTCTGCCGTGATCATGAAGCCGGGCCCTTACGATCCGAAGGATTCGACCGGCGAATTCCTGTGGTCCGGTCTGGGTGGTACGCACTGGTGGGTCAACCCTGGCGCCAACGTCGCCGGCGTGTTGATGACGCAGCGCCACATGGGGGCGATGAACCCTTACGCCTACGAATTCAAGATGTTGGCGTATCGGGCGGCTGGTTTGCACTGAATCACGATCGCTTTAAATGGCCGCAGGTTGACCTATCCGTTGGACATCCTCCGTATACCTGTCACAGTGGGCCATTCAACCAAAGGGCCTCCATGACCGACGCAGATAGCACCCCCAACACCGAAGTCCAGCCCATGATCGAGAGCAAGCTGGACCAGGAGGTTTACTCCCTCATGCGCGCCACCGGGCGCAGCCGCGTGCAGGTGCTCAATGCCATCAAGGTGCGCGGGCCCGCGCGCGATGACGTGCTGCGGGCGCTCGCCAAATAGCGGCCCACGGGCGCGCGTTCAGTCTCATAAGTTTCACGCTTTATTGCGGGCGATCAAACGTATCAGCGGTGAGATCGTACGCACTGCGCGACACCCCTGTTACGATGAATCCGTAGCAGGGTTACGATGAAACTGGACTATCTGAAGGAGTGTTTCCGCTCCCCGCTCGTCCGCAATACGTTGCTTGCGATGTTGCTTTGGACGGGTGGCCTGGCCGGGTCGCTGTGGTGGAGCAAGCTGACCCTGGAACAGCAGAATGTTGCCTTGGCCATGACGACAGCACGGGGCACGGTCAACAAGGACCTGGCATTCAGGGCATGGGCCGGCGCCCATGGCGGCATCTACGTCGAGTCCGATGACAGTACCCCGCCCAATCCCTATCTTTCCGATATCCCTGACCGCGATGTCGTCACGAGCACAGGCAAACGTCTGACCCTGATCAACCCGGCGTACATGCTGCGTCTGGTCATGGCGGAAAACGCGCACTTGTTCGGCTCCAAGGGGCATCTCACCAGCCTGCAACTGACCAACCCGGTCAACCAGCCCGATCCATGGGAGCGGGCCGCACTCGAGTCATTCCAGAAAGATGCGGAAGAGGTGACAACCGTCGCCGACATCGATGACAAACCCCATCTGCGGATGATCCGCCCGATCCGCATGGAGCAAGGTTGCCTGAAATGCCACGCCCATACCGGAGTCAGGGTGGGCGAAGTGCGCGGCGGCATCAGCGTGGCGATTCCGATGGAACCACTCTACGCGATCTCTCGCGCACAAGAAAAGAATATCAGCCTGGTCCATGGCGCAGCCTGGCTGCTGGGCATGGGCCTGATCGGTCTGGTCGCGTTGCGCAGCAAGCGGGAGTCCGCGGAGCGGGTGCGCGCCGTGCAGGCCATTCGCGAACTGTCCGGGGAACTGACGATGGCCGAAGAGCGCGAACGCCGCTCGCTGGCTCAGGACCTGCACGACAATCTCGGTCAACTGCTGGCAGCCGTCAAGATCAAGCTGGCGACCCTCGACCCCGGTTCGCCCAAGTCCTCGATCGAGGAGATCGGGAGCCTGGTCGACCAGGCCGACCGGACGGTGCGGATGGTCAGGCAGCAATTGAGCCCACCGATCCTGCACTCTCTTGGCCTCGGGCCGGCCCTGGAATGGCTGGCTGACGAACTGAAACGCGGGTACGGCCTCACCGTGCATATCGACGACGAGAGCGAGCCCAAGTTGCTCGACGAGGCGGGGCGGACGATCGTGTTCCGCAGTGTGCGCGAACTGCTGATCAATGTGGTCAGGCACTCACAGGTCATGCGCGCCGACGTGACGTGCCTCGTGGAGAACAGCAGGTTGATCGTCGCCGTGAGCGATGAGGGCTGCGGCTTCGATGCGGCGGAAGTCCTTCGTGCTTTGCCAAGCGCGGGCGGCTTCGGATTATTCAGCATACGCGAGCGTTTCGCGTCGATCGGGGGAGGGATGGACATCGATAGCGCCCCCGGCGAGGGCAGCACGATCACTCTGACGGTTCCGCTTCCCGTCGCGACTTAGGAGCACGCGAATGATCCGGATCATGCTTGTCGAGGACCACACCGTCGTGCGCGAGGCGCTGCGCACCATGCTGGAGAAGGAAGCCGATATGCAGGTCGTGGGCGAAGCCGGCGATGGTCAGACCGCGCTGCGGCTGTCCGGGCAGGTCGCCCCCGACGTGGTGGTCATGGATGTCAGCTTGCCCGGCCTCGACGGCATCGAGACCACGCGCCTCCTGCTCGCCGCGAACCCGGCCATCAAGGTGCTGGCGCTATCGACCTACCGCGACCGGCGCATCATCCAGCAGATCCTCGATTCCGGCGCCGCGGGCTATGTGGTCAAGTCGGCTGCCGGCGCCGAACTGCGGCGCGGCATACGCGCGGTGGTCGAGGGCCGCAGCTATCTTTCCATCGAGGCGGCCGAGGCGGTGGCCGACGGGATGCGCAGCTCCCAACAGGGGCCTGAAGCGGCGCTGTCCCGGCGCGAACGGCAGGTGCTCGCCCTCATTGTCGGGGGCAAGACGTCCTCGGACATTGCCGACAGCTTGCATATTGCCCAGAGCACGGTAGAAGTGCACCGCCGCAACATCATGCGCAAGCTCCAGGTCCACGGAATGGCCAATCTGATCAAGTACGCCATCCGCGAGGGCCTGACCGCGCCCTGAGCCCAGCGCCTTCCGTTCCCGCGAGCTCGGACAACCGGAGCCGCTTCTACTCATATCTGGGTATTGCAAATTACCCGGTACTGGGAATGTTGCTCGCGCGGGGCGACCGTTATATTTCATCATGAAATTGGAGGAGATCAGGGCCGGTTTCCACGAGCAAACAGGGAACTGATTTCTAGCGGTTTTTCTTGACCGAGAAAGATGGAGTAATTAATGAAGCGACTTGGAAAAAATAAACAGCTTTTCTTGATAACTGCCGGTGCGGTGTCCGCTGCGCTGGCGCTGGGATCAATGTTAGCGGGTTGCGGTGGCAGCGACGCGCAAGCCCAAGCGGTGGTGCCCGCCGTTGTTCCCGTGGCGCCCGTCGTCGACATAGCGGCAATTCAAGGCACCGGCCCGGAGGACCAGATTCTCTTTTCGGGCGGCGGACCGGCTACCAGGATCTGGCTGATCGATAGCAAGTACGACAAGATCGTCGCGGCAATCGATGCAGATGGAACCGATGGCCGTCACCTCCCGACACTCAAGACGGCGCATCAATATACCTATCCTGAACTCCACGACAACCACTCCGCGGTCACCAACCTGGCCATGGACAGGATTTACGGAACCGTCTGGGGAAGCTACGACGAACCGTCGTACGCCATCGAGTACGACCCGAAGACCTTGCTGGAGACCCGGCGCGCGCCTGCGGGCAAAGGGGCACACCACTCCGCACTGTCGCCCGACGACAAGTATCTCTATGTCGCCAACCAGTATGAGAAGTTCCTTTCCGTCATCGACGTGGCGACTTTCACGAAGTTGAAGGACATCGATCTTGGCGCCATGGTCGTCTATCCGACCAAGACGAGCTATTTCTGGAAGACCGACGCAAATGGAGTATCGCGGCGGATTCCAATTCCCACCAAGTACATCTTCGTGACCGTCACGGGTGAACCGCCGGTCAACAATTTCACGAAGGCGCCTGCTGACGTGACGGCAACCAACGCCGTGGCGGTCATCGACATCGCGACGAACACACTGGTGAAGAA
>DATNCB010000837.1:0-1901 GCA_035571715.1 Ramlibacter sp. | reverse complement strand
CCACGGCATCGTCTTCGCGCAGCGCGTAGCCGAACAGGCGATCGTGCCGGTCGTGGAAGGCTTCGCGGATGGCGTCCCACGCGCCACCCCGCAGTTGGGCCGCCGTCGTTTCGACCGACACCTCGTGATACTGGCCGAGGTAGCGCAGGTCCACCGTGTGCGCGAAGCGGCGCTGCTGCGGGGCTATACCTTCCGATGCCAGCACGCCGTGCGCCTCTTCCATCATGGCGTCGAGCAGGCTGCAGAGGTGGACGCGGTCGACGCTCGCGTCGCCGAGGATGGTCGAGTAACTGCGCACAAAGTCGTGCTTGAGGTCGGTCTGGAGCATCCCCGAGGCACAGAAGATCGATGCCTCGCGCGGCACCACGATGCGGCGAATGCCCAGCTCGCGGGCGATCATGGCGGCGTGGACCGCGCCCGCGCCGCCGGCGCAGATGAGCGGAAACTTGCGCGGGTCCCAACCTTTCTGCACCGAGATCTCGCGGATCGCCGAGGCCATGTTCACGTTCATCACGTGGTACATGCCATAGGCGGCACGCACCGGGTCCATGCCCAGCGGTCGCGCGATGCGCGCGGTGATGGCGTCGAGCGCGGCCTGCGGGTCCAGCTTGATCCGTCCTCCGGCGAAGAACTGGGGCGACAGATAGCCCAGCACCAGGTTGGCGTCGCTACAGGTCGGCTGCTCGCCGCCGTTGCCGTAGCAAGCCGGTCCCGGGACGGCGCCCGCACTTTGCGGGCCCATGCGCAGCATGCCGTGGTCGATCCAGGCGATCGAACCGCCGCCCGCTCCGATGGTGTTGATCTCCATCGACGGCAGCGCGAGCGCAAAGCGGTTGACCGAGCCGCTGGTCGTGATCGATGGCTGCCCGCCGGCCACCATGGCGGCATCGAAGCTGGTGCCGCCCATATCGATGGTGATGAAAGTGTCCTCGTCGTGCGGCTGCATGGCGGCAAGGCCCGCGGTCGGGGCTGCGGCCGGCCCGGAGAGCAGCGTCGACGCCGCCAGCGCCGCGACCGCTTCGGGCGACGTCACCCCGCCGTTGGACTGCATGATGCGCAGCATGCCGTCGAAGCCGCTCTCCGACAGCCGCCGTCGCAGGTTCTGCATGTAGCGTTGCAGGATCGGACCGACTACCGCGTTCAGAACCGTGGTGCTCGACCGCTCGTAGAAGCGAACCTGCGGCAGCACGCGGTTGGACACCGAAAGATAGGCGCCCGGCATGCGCCTGGCCACGAGTTGCGCGGCAGCTTCCTCATGGGCCGGATTGGCGTACGAGTGCATGAAGCAGATGGCAACCGCCTCGACCTCGCGCGACTGCAGTTCGGCGATGGCCAGCTCGACGTCTTCCAGGTGCAGCGCTTCGATCTCGCGGCCTTCATGATCCATCCGGCCGCGCACCGGCAAGCGCATGCGGCGCGGCACCAGGGCAGCCGGCGCGGTGAACTTGTTGTCGTAGAAGGCCTCGCGCACGCCCCGGCGCATTTCGAGCGCATCGCGAAAACCCTGTGTGGTGAGCAGGCCGGTTCGGGCCGTGTTGCCCGTCAGCACGGCGTTGGTCGTGACGGTCGTGCCGTGGACGATGATGTCGACTTGGCGAAGAAAGCTTCCAAGCGGTGTTCCGGCCACATCCGCCAGATCGGCGAGGCCGCGCAGCACCGCCTCGGACGGATCGGCCGGCGACGAAAGAACCTTGTGCACGTGCGTGCTTCCGTCGGGACGCAGCAACAGGTAGTCGGTGAAGGTGCCGCCGACGTCGATCCCAATGCGATAACCCATGTCGTCCTCAAGTCACTGTCAGATGTGTTTTGTTGGCTGCCGCGATGCGATCATAGGCGCAGTCGAAAAGCGGCTTTTCCCTTTCCACAACGCCGTCAGAGCTTTGAAGCGGCCGGGCGGCGCG
>DATNCB010000836.1:0-1369 GCA_035571715.1 Ramlibacter sp. | reverse complement strand
ATCGAAGCGATGAAGATCCTGCGCGCGGACCCGGCCACGGCGCACATACCGATCATCGCGCTCAGCGCCAACGCAGTACCGCGTGACATCGAGAAGGGGCTGGAGGCGGGATTCTTCAACTACATCACCAAGCCGATCGTGGTCAACCATTTCATGGAGGCGCTCGACGTGGCATTGATCTTTTCGGAAAAGGCCTCGCATCACCTGGCCGGAGTGGAACAGCCATGAGGGTGAGCACTGCCGAAATCCTCAATGCTCGCATCCTGATCGTTGACGACCAGGCAGCCAACGTGAGCCTGCTCGAGCAAATGCTGCTCGAAGCCGGCTACGCCGCCGTGGCCTCGACCATGGACCCCCGCAAGGTCTGCGCGTTGCATCGGGAGAACGGTTTTGACCTGATCCTGCTGGATCTCCAGATGCCCGGCATGGACGGATTCCAGGTCATGGAAGCCCTGAAGGCCGACAACACCGACGGTTATCTTCCTGTTCTCGTGATTACCGCCGAGCCCGGCCACAAGCTGCGGGCGCTGCAGGCCGGCGCCAGGGACTTCATCAGCAAGCCGTTCGACCTGGTTGAAGTCAAGACGCGCATCCGCAACATGGTGGAAGCGCGGCTGCTGTACAAGCGCCTCGAGAATTTCAACAAGGAGCTGGAAGAAACCGTCAGGCAGCGCACGGCCGAACTGAGTGCGAGCGAAGCGCGCTTCCGCAGCCTGATTGAACTGGCTTCCGACTGGTACTGGGAACAGGACGAGAACGGTACGTTCACCAAGGTCTCCGGCCCGGTGCAGGAGATGCTCGGCTTGCAGGACGATCCGGCAGAAACCGGCACCGTGCGGGGCCTGGGATGGAACGAGGCGGAACGCCAGACGCTGCGAGCCGCCATTGCGGCGCGCGAGCCGTTCCTGGACTTCGTCTTCAGCCGCGTCAACGCCGACGGCTCGCAGCAGAAATTCCAGGTCAGTGGCGAGCCCATGTTCGGCCCGGCTTGCAGATTCCTTGGCTACCGCGGCATCGGCATGGAAATCACCGCGAGAAAGTAGCTATGTCCGACACACCTTTTTTGCACGAAGCCTCAGGGACCGTCCGTTTCTGGATTCTGGTCGATGGGCAACCGTTTTCCGCGAGCGTCAGCCGTGAAGCCTTGCACCACCGCTACCGGTCCGCCGCGCAGGGCGAGGACCCGATGGAAACCTATCGGGACAACGCGGCCGACATCGAGGCGGCTGTGCGCAGGCGCCTGGCCCAAGGCTCGCGCGAGCCGGTGATGCTGCGCGAATACGACCTGCGCCCGCAGTGATCGGGCCGACAAGGCAGTTGTTCGCACGCCGTGCACCGCCGCCGCCGTGGAACGACACTGCGCCGGTCA
>DATNCB010000835.1:0-2262 GCA_035571715.1 Ramlibacter sp. | reverse complement strand
CCGGTGCAACACCGCATCGACGAGAAGCACCTTCTCGAGCTGGGTTTGACCAACTACTGGGGCTACAACACGCTCGGCTACTTCGTGCCCGAAGCGGGCTATGCCGCCACCTCATCGGCCACGCCTGCGGCCGTGCGCGACGAATTCCGCGCGATGGTCGACCAACTGCATCGGCACGGCCTGGAGGTGGTGCTCGACGTGGTCTACAACCACACCGCCGAAGGAGGCGTCGCGGGCCCAACCCTGAGCTGGCGCGGGCTGGACAACGCGAGCACTTATACGCTGGACGGCACCGGCGGGTACCTGAACTTCACCGGCACCGGCAACGCGGTCAACCTGGGCGAGCCGCGCATGGTGCAGTTCGTGATGGACAGCCTGCGCTGGTGGGTCCAGGCCTTCGGCGTCGACGGCTTCCGTTTCGACCTGGCCGCCACGCTGGGACGCGACCCGGCGCTGCACCATCAGTTCAATCCGCGCGCGGCACTGTTCACGGCGATGGCGCAGGACCCGGTGCTCGCGAGCGTCAAGCGCATCGCCGAACCCTGGGACGTGGCGCCGGGGGGCTACCAGGTCGGTGCGTTTGCACCGGGCTGGCAGGAGTGGAACGACCGCTTCCGCGACATCGCGCGCATGTACTGGCTGGGACACGAGTGCACACCGGGGCAATTGGCGCGGCGGATGACCGGCTCCGACGACCTGTTCGCTCACGATGGGCGCAGCCCGTTGGCCAGCATCAACATGATCACGTCGCACGACGGCTTCACCCTCGCCGACGTCACGGCCTACCGCTATCGCCACAACGAGGCCAACGGCGAAGACAACCGCGATGGCCCCGGCAACAACTTCAGCGCCAACGCGGGCGTCGAGGGACCGACCCAGGACGCAGGGATACTGCGCCAACGCGCCGCGTGGCGCAGGGCCCTGCTCGCCACCCTGCTGCTGGCGCAGGGCACGCCCCAATTGCTGGCCGGCGATGAGATGGGCAACAGCCAGCAGGGCAACAACAACGCCTACTGCCAGGACAACCCGACCAGCTGGCTCGATTGGGGTGAGGCCGACGAGGCGCTGATCTCGCTGGTTTCCGCACTGGCGGCACTGAGACGCCGCTACCCCGCGTTCCGCCACCCCCGCTGGTTCCAGGGCCACCCGTTCCACGAAGGCGGGCACCCCTACACGCCCGGCGGCGACATCGCCTGGCTGCGTCCCGATGGCATGGCGATATCGGACCAGGATTGGGACGACCCGTGGGAGCGCAGCTTTTCCTACATGATCGAAGTGGGCGAGGGCACGCTTGCCGCCACCGAGCGGGTCATGGTGCTGCTTCATCCCGCCGAGTCGGTGCTTTCCTTCGTGCTGCCCGAAGGTTCGTGGCGCGTGGCGCTCGACACCGGGATACCCGAGTGGGGCGAGCGGCGAGCACTGAGCCACCGCTACGACCTGGCGGGCCCGTCGATCTGCGCCTTGGTGCAGCCGATCGAATCGTTGCCTGCTGCGAGGCAATCCGAATGAGCTGGGCCGGCCGCTCGCTTTTCGATGTCCGCAGCAGCGGCGTGCTGCTCCATCCCACGTCGCTGCCCGGGCCGCACGGCAGCGGAGACCTCGGCGACGCGGCGCACCATTTCGTGGACTGGCTGGTGAGCGCGGGGCAGTCCCTTTGGCAGATGCTTCCACTCAATCCCGTGGGCCCTGGCAACTCGCCCTACCAGAGTGTTTCCACCTTCGCCGGAAATCCCCTGCTGGTCGATCTGCCGAGCCTGGTCGAGCGTGGCTGGCTGGGCTCGGTGCCCGACGCGGACTTCGGACGCAAACGCGCCGACTACGCGCGCTCTGCGCCGTGGCGCATGGCGCTGCTGCGCAAAGCGTGGCAGGGATTCGGCGAGCATGCGGGGGACGGCGACCGCGAGCTGCTGCACGACTTTTGCCGCCGGCAAAGCCACTGGCTGGGCGACTACGCCTTGTTCATGGCGCTCGACCAACGTTACGGCACGCCCTGGAACCGCTGGCCCGCCGAGTTCGCCTGGCGCGACGACGCGGCCCTCACCCGCCTGGAGGAGGACGCTGCCGAAGAGATCGGTTTCTGGTGTTTCGTGCAATGGCAGTTCATGCAGCAGTGGCAGCGCCTGCGCAGCCATGCGCATGCGCGCGGCGTGCGCATCGTCGGCGACGCGCCGATCTTCGTCGCGCACCACTCGGCGGAGGTCTGGGCCAACAGCGCGCAGTACCTGCTGGATGCGCAGGGCGAGCCCACGGTCGTGGCGGGCG
>DATNCB010000834.1:0-1354 GCA_035571715.1 Ramlibacter sp. | reverse complement strand
TGCGACGCGGTCGGCTTTGGCTACGCGCTGCGCCCCGAAACTCAAATGGCCGATCTCCTGGGCTGCCGCTTCAGTTACGACGAACAGCAACGCGCGGCGCTGCCCGAGCGCGACCCGGCGGGCCGTGCCAGTGTTCCCGGTGTCTACCTCGCGGGCGACGGCGCCGGCATCATGGGCGCCGATGCTGCCGAATGGGCCGGCGAGCGCGCCGCCCTGGCTTTGCTGGCCGACGCGGGCCGGCCGGTCGATCCGGCGCGTGAGGCGTCGCTCGAAGCCAAACTGTCGCACTGCGCATCCTTTCGCCGCGGCCTGGAAGGTGCGTTCCCGTTCCCGGCCGATTGGGCTGCGGACGTTCCCGACAGCCTGGTGATCTGCCGCTGCGAAGAGGTCACCGCCGGCCAGTTGCGCGAATGCGTGCGCGATACCGGCGCGCAGGAAATGAACCGGCTCAAGGCGCTGACTCGCGTCGGCATGGGGCGCTGCCAGGGCCGCACTTGCGGCGTGGCCGCGGCCGAAATCCTCGCTCACGCTTCAGGCAATGCGATCGCCCAGGTCGGCCGCCTGCGCGGCCAGGCACCGATCAAGCCTTTGCCTTTCGCGGCACTGCCGAACGTCGGAGTGGGGCCATGACGGAACGCGTCCGCAGCGACGTGGCGATCATCGGCGGCGGCATCGTCGGCGCGTCGGCGGCGCTGTTCCTGCGCCGGATGGGGCTTTCGGTGGTGCTGCTCGAACGCGACCTGTGCGGCTCGCGCTCGAGCGGCGTCAACTACGGCGGCGTGCGCCGCCAAGGCCGGCCGCTGAGCCAATTGCCGCTGGCGCAACGCGCTCACGCCCTCTGGGCCGAGCTGCCGCGACTGATCGGCATCGAAGGCGAATATGTGCGATCGGGCCATCTCAAGATCGCCCGCAGCGAAGCCGACCTGGCGTCGCTGGAACACTACCGTGAACGCACGCGCGGCTACGACATGGGACTGCAGATTCTGTCGACCCGCGTCGTGCGCGAGCGCTGCCCCTGGCTGGGCTCCGCAGCGATTGGAGGCTCCCTCTGTCCCGAGGACGGGCAGGCCAATCCGCGCCTGGTCTCACCCGCATTTGCGCGCGCCGCGCAGAAGTTGGGCGCGAACGTTCGGGAGCTGACGCCCATCGACGTGGCTGCACACGACGGAACGGACTTCGTCTTGACGTCGGGCACTGCGCTGGAAGTGCGCAGCAAATACCTGCTCAATTGCGCCGGCGCCTGGGCCGATCGCATTGCCGCCCAGTTCGGCGACAGCGTTCCCATGGAACCAGGCCACCCCCAGATGGCCGTGACTGAGCCGCTGCCGGTGTTCATGAACTTCAGCCTGGGTGT
>DATNCB010000833.1:0-4331 GCA_035571715.1 Ramlibacter sp. | reverse complement strand
TTCTTGTGCAGGCTGCGCATCGACCCGAGCTGCAGCGACGGCAGGATAAAGCCCAGCCCGATCCGGCCCAGGATGGTCCACGCCACCAATATCCAGACGGTAGTTCCCAGGCCGATGGTGCTCATCAGCGCGAACGACGCTGCGAGCAACGCCAACCCGGTCATTACCAGGAGGTGCGTGCGCACGCGGTCCGCCAGCCGCCCTGCTACCGCGATGGTGACTGCGAGCAGCAGCCCTGCCGGCAACAGGATGGTGCCCACATAAGAAGGGGACAGCCCCAGGCCGAGCTGCATGTACACGGGCAGCAGGTAGGTCGACCCGAACAGCGCCGTGCCGTAGATGAATGTCACGATCGTGCCCATCGCGAAAGTGCGGTAGCCAAACAGGGCGAGGTCCATCAGCGGTTCGCCGCCCCGGCGCTTGACCCGGCGCTGCCACGCCAGGAAGGCCACCACGGCAGCTGCGGCCGCGAGCAGCAGGACAGGGCCCGCGGCGGCGCCGCCGTGCAGTTCAACCAGCCCGTTCAGGAGGCACAAGGTGCCCGCGCTCCCCAGCGCCAGCCCGCGCCAATCCAGGATGCTGCCGCGCTGGGCCGCGGCGCCGCCGGGCGCGCTTACCGGCACGAATTTCCAGGCCAGCCAGAGCGCCGCCAGGCCGAACGGCACCACCATGAAAAAGATCGAACGCCAGCCGAACAGGTCGACCAGCACGCCGCCGATGGTCGGCCCGATCGCCGGCGCCAGCACCACGCCCATGCCGAAAATACCGCTGGCGCGGCCCTGCTCGTCGGTTTCGAATGCGCGCAGGATGATGATTGCGGGAATCGGTTGCACGATGCCCGCGGCCAGGCCCTGGGTCACGCGGCCGGCCAGCACGAGGGTGAAACTGTTCGCAAAGCCGCCGACGATTCCGCCGGCCATCAGCATCAGCATGGTTGCGACATAGGTGCGACGGTAGCCGTAGCGCGCCAAGAGCCAGGGCGTGGTGAGCATCGACGCCGTCATCGCCACCATGAAACCGGAGCTGACCCATTGCGCGCGCTCCTGGCCCAGGCTGAAATGCTGGCTCAAATCCGGAACGGCCACGTTGATGATGGTGGACGACATGATGGAGGTCATCGTGCCGAGCATCACCGATAGCAGCAGCAGCCAGCGGTAGCGCGGTCCATAGCGCTCCCGCAGGGCCGACGAGGTGCCGTCCGCCGTCAAACGCGCTCCGCTGAAAATGTCGATGGCATGGTTTTCATCAAGGCGAGAGCTCCTGTAACTGGCGATGATAGAAGCACTTCACGAGGAAACGCCTTGCACACCCATTTGGACGAACATCTGCCGCTGGGCCGCCGGCGCAACAAGGTGGTCAGCGCGGCCGAGGCGGTCCGGTTGATTCATGACGGCGATACGGTCGCGACCGGTGGATTTGTCGGCATCGGTTTCGCCGAGGAAGTCGCCGTCGCGCTGGAAGCCCGCTTCCTGGCGACGCAAAGCGAAACCGGCACCGGATCGCCGCAGGGGCTCACCCTGGTGTACGCGGCCGGGCAGGGCGACGGCAAGGAGCGCGGACTGAACCACCTGGGCCATGCTGGGCTGGTGCGGCGGGTGGTGGGCGGCCATTGGGGACTCGTTCCCGCGCTGCAGAAGCTCGCGGTCGCCAACGAGATCGAGGCCTACAACCTGCCGCAGGGCGTGCTCACGCACCTGTTCCGCGACATCGCCGCCGGCAAGCCGGGAACACTCACGCATGTCGGGCTGGACACCTTCGTCGACCCGCGCCACGGCGGCGGCCGCGTCAATGCCCGTACCACCGAGGAGCTCGTACGCCTGATGGAGATCGACGGCCGGGAGTACCTGTTCTACAAGGCGTTCCCTATCTCGGTCGGAATCATCCGGGCCACCACAGCTGACCCGGACGGCAATCTCACGATGGAGCGCGAAGCCCTGACGCTGGAAGCGCTGGCCATCGCCACGGCGGCGCGCAACAGCGGGGGGATCGTCATCGCCCAGGTCGAACGCGTGGCAGAGCGCGGCACCCTGCACCCGCGCCATGTCAAGGTGCCGGGCGTGCTGGTCGACGCGGTGGTGGTCGCGAGCGATCCGGCGTTCCACATGCAGACCTTCGTGGAAAAGTACAACCCGGCCTACTCCGGCGAGATCCGGTTGCCGATCGACCACCTGGTGCCGATGCCGATGGGGGTTCGCAAGATCATCGCGCGCCGCGCCGCTTTGGAACTGAAGACCAACGCCGTGGTGAACCTGGGCATCGGCATGCCCGAGGGCGTGGCCGCGGTGACCGCCGAGGAACGCGTGTTCGACCTCGTGACGCTCACCGCGGAGCCCGGCGTGATTGGCGGCATTCCGGCCAGCGGCCTGAGCTTCGGAGCCGCCATCAACAGCCAGGCGGTCATCGACCAGCCCAACCAGTTCGATTTCTACGACGGTGGCGGACTGGACCTGGCGGTGCTCGGCCTGGCCCAGGCCGACGCCGAGGGCAACCTCAACGTCAGCAAGTTCGGCCCGCGCCTGGCCGGCGCCGGTGGCTTCATCAACATCAGCCAGAACGCCAAGACCGTGGTGTTCGTCGGCACCTTCACGGCTGGCGACCTGGCGGTGCAACTCGAAGGCGGCAAGGTTCGCATCGCCAGCGAAGGCACGATGCGCAAGTTCGTCCGTGAGGTCGAGCACCGCACCTTCAGTGGCCGGGAAGCCCGCCGCCGCGGCCAGCGCGTCCTGTATGTCACCGAACGCTGCGTACTTCGCCTGGCCGACGCCGGCGGGCTGGAGCTGATCGAGATTGCGCCGGGCGTCGACCTGGAGCGCGACGTACTGGGCCAGATGGACTTCCGGCCGGCCATCAGCCCCGACCTCAAGCTGATGGACCCGCTCATCTTCCGTGAAGCGCGGATGGGCTTGCGCGACCGGCTGTTGGCCAAGCCGCTGGCCCAGCGCTACGAGCTGGACCGGGAAAACCGGATGCTGTTCATCAACTTCGAGGGACTGAATATCGAGAACCGCGCCGCCATCGCCGAGATCGAAGAGGTCGTGACGAAGATGCTCGGGCCGGTGGTGACGCGTCCCGAGGAGCGGCTGAACGTGGTGGTCAACTACGACAACTTCAACATCCTGCCCGGGCTGGTGGACGAATATTCGGCGATGGTCAATCGCCTGACCGGAAGCTTCTACAGCCGCGTGACCCGTTACGGCACCGGCGGCTTCCTCAAGGCCAAGCTGGAGGGCCGGATTTCGGGTTAGACGGTCCGCGCCGACAGGCTCAGCGCGCAGGCAGCGCAGATGCAAGCGTGCCCGCGCGCGTCGGCGGGCAGTTGCTGCAGCAGTTCCTCGGTGAACGTCGCTCGGGTGCACCAGCATGGCGGCTGCGCGACGCCGGTCGCGCGCTCGACTTCCATCGCGCACTGATTCACCTGCCCACACAGGGGGCAGCGGGTCGGCTCCGGCGCGCTACGCGATGAGGTCATTGGCAGGGGAAAGGCGAACTCACAGTGTAGCGGCCAGTTCCGGCGGGAAGACCGTGCGGCGCGAGCCTGGCGCACACCTCAAGAGGAAGCGGGTTCCCGATCCAGCGCGCCAAGCGCCTGGGCCACCACGCCGTGCATGCGCACCGGACGCAGGTAGCGGTCGCGGATCAGGCGTTCGCAGACCCGTTTGGTCATCGAGTGCGGCCGTCCGCCGTGACTGACGAACATGAACAAGGTGCCTCGGGTGCTGGCCCAGATCAATTGCGCCCTCAGCCAGCGGCGTTTCGAGTACAGGTCGACCCAGTCGCCTTCGCGCAGCTTGGCCAGCATGGATTCGCCGTCGATGCCACCGCCGCCGGGCGACTCGTCTTCTGCCGGGACGGTGCGCGCCGCTGCCGGCTCGCCTGTTTCGGTCTGCGCGCTCAGCGGCGCGGGAGTCGACTCGGAGGGTTCGGCCATCAAGTCCGCCATGTCGGTCGGCAGAGTCTCTTCGAATCCCGCAGCATCCAGCTCTTGCGGGCTCATCCACGGCTGGCCCACGACGGCTTTGGCCGGTGCCGCAGCCTCGGGCGCCGTGGTCTTATCCACGACGGCCAGCGGTGCCAGGCCGGACTCGCGCGCATCGCGGCGCGACTTGGCTCGGCGCAGTTTGAGCACCGGGTGGTGCAGCTTCATCAGTGCCTGGAAAAAGGCCTCGTTCTCTTCCGGTTCCTGCCCCAGCGACGCGAGGCCGGCGCGCAATGTCGCGACCAGGCGGGGCACGCGCTCGAACAGCTGGGCCGGTTGCCTGAGCGTGACCTCGCGCTTGACGCTCCACAACAGATCGGAGATGACGGAGCGATAGCCATGCGGATCGATCTGC
>DATNCB010000832.1:0-1296 GCA_035571715.1 Ramlibacter sp. | reverse complement strand
GCGCGCCAGGAAAAGGCCGGCATCCAGGCGATCAAGTTCGATGCCGCGACCTCCAAGGCCTTCCGCGACAAGGCCTATGACGTGGCCTGGGCCAGCGCCATGAAGCAAAGCCCCGAGGTCGCCGGACGCTTCAAACCGCTCTTCTCGAAGTGATCGACCGCGTTTCCAGACAGTACGGCCGGCTGCTCGCCGGCCTGGCTTTGCTGGGTTGCGCGATTCTGTTCGCCATGATGGTGATCATCGTCGTCGACGTGGCATTGCGCAATTTCGCGCTGCGCGGGCTGCCGCAAGGGCTGGCCTGGAGCAACGAGATCTCGGAGTTGATGCTCTATCTGTTGACCATGTGCGTGGCGCCCTGGCTGCTGCGTCAGGGCCAGCATATCCGGGTCGACATCCTGCTGCAGGTGCTGCCCGCCCGGCTGGCATGGCGGCTGGAATGGGTGGGCGATGTTCTGGGGCTGGCCTGCTGTGTCGTGATCGCCTGGTTTGCAACGCAGGCCGCGTGGTCCAGCTACAGCTCCGGCGCCGTGAATATCAAGACGCTGGTCACCCCCGAGTGGTGGGCGCTGGCGCCCTTGCCGCTGGTGTTCGTGCTGCTTGCAATTGAAATGGTCTTCCGCATGATCCGCCTGGGACGCGGCGAAGTCGGCCCGCGCCGCGATGCGGTGAGCTCCGCATGAGCGCCTGGGGTATCGCGGCCTGGTTGATGCTGGGCGGCTCCACTGTGCTGCTGTTCATCGGCATGCCCGTTGCGCTGACGTTCATCACCGTCAACATCGTCGGCGCCTGGCTCTACATGGGCGGCGAGGCGGGCCTGGCGCAACTCGCGCGCAGCAGTGTCAGCTCGATCACGGCTTTTTCGCTGACGCCGATCCCGCTGTTCGTACTGATGGGCGAAGTGCTGTTCCATACCGGCCTGGCGCTCAAAGTGATCGAGGGCATCGAGCGGCTGATCCGGCGCGTGCCCGGCCGGCTGGCGGTGGTGGCGGTGGTGGCAGGCACCGTGTTCTCGGCCATTTCCGGCTCCACCATCGCCACCACGGCCATGCTCGGTTCACTGATGCTGCCGGTGATGCTGGCGCGCGGCTACCACCCGGTCCTCGCCACCGGGCCGATCATGGCGATCGGAGCAGTGGACATGCTGATCCCGCCGTCGGCGCTGACGGTGCTGCTCGGTTCGCTTTCCGGCATCTCGATCTCCAAGCTGCTGGTCGGGGGCGTCCTGCCGGGCGTGGTGCTGGCGGTGGCGTTCGTGATCTGGATCGTCATCAGCGTTCGCATCAACCCGAAACTGGC
>DATNCB010000831.1:0-2909 GCA_035571715.1 Ramlibacter sp. | reverse complement strand
GACATCTACACCGTGGCCGACATCGACGGCCAGCTGCGCGGCATGTTCCTGCAGAACATCTCGGACGCCATCGGGGAAAGCGCCATCCCGTTCCTGGACCTGGCCGCCAACCAGATCGAGTTCGCACGCGCGCTGGCGACGCAACTCACCCCGGCGTTCGAGGCGATCGGCCTGAAGCTCGAAGGCGTGACGGTGCAGAACCTGTCGCTGCCCGAGGAGCTGCAAAAGCTGCTCGACCAGCGCATCGGCATGGGCATGGTCGGCAACGACATGGGCAAGTTCATGCAGTACCAGACCGGCCAGGCAATTCCTGAAATGGCCCGCAGCGCCGGCGCGGGCGGTGGGATCGCCGGCGATGCGATGGGCCTGGGAGCGGGCATCGCGATGGGGCAGGTGCTGGCGCAGAACCTCCAGCAGGGGCTGCAGAGTGGCGCGGCCCGCAGCGGCGCGCAGGCCGAGGCCGCGCAGCCAGCCCCCGTCAAGCCGGAGGACGTCATGGCGACGCTGGAAAAGCTCGGCGAACTCAAGGCCAAGGGCATCCTCACGCAGGAGGAGTTCGACGCGAAGAAAGCCGAACTCCTGAAGAAGCTGGTCTGACGTGACGCTGTCATCCCGGACTTGATCCGGGATCCATGTTGGTGAGCCAAGGTGGATTGCGGGTCGCAACCCCGCAATGACAAGCCTCTTGCGGCATGGCCGAACCATCTCCCCAACGCCTCTACCGGGCCGCCTGCCCGGGCTGCGGTGCGCCGGTCGAATTCCGCAGCGCGCAGTCGCTGTACGCGGTGTGCAACTTCTGTCGCAGCACGGTGGTGCGCACGGGCGACACGCTCTCGCGCGTGGGCCGGATGGCCGAACTCTTCGAGGACCACAGCCCCTTGCAACTACTGGCCAGCGGGCACTGGCAGGACAGGGCCTTCACCCTGGTCGGCCGGCTCCAATACCGCGCCTCCAGCGGCGCCTGGGCCGAGTGGATCGCGGTGTTCGACGACGGTTCCCATGGTGTCCTGGGCGAAGACAATGGCGCTTACGTGTTCTCGCTCCCGGCTGCGATAGGGCGCGAGCTGCCCGCGGCGCCGCAGTTGCGCGTCGGCGCGACCACGGCGATCGATGGCAAGCCCTTCGAGGTTGCATCCAACGAGCAGGCGCAGCTGGTCTCGGCGCAGGGCGAACTGCCCAAACTTCCGCCGCTGGGGCAGGCTTTTCCGATGGTGGAACTGCGCAGCGCCGATGGCGAAGTGCTCAGTATCGACTATGGCACGCAGCCGCCGCAGCTCACGCGCGGGCGCTCGGTGCGGCTGGAGGACCTGCAGCTGACCGGCCTGCGCGAGGAGAGCGCGAAGGAAGAACGCGCGCGCCAGTTCAATTGTCCGAACTGCGGCGCGCCGGTCGAGGTGTCGCTCGCTTCGAGCAAGGCGATCACCTGCCGCTCGTGCCACAGCCTGATCGACATGAGCCAGGGCATCGGCGGCGAGCTGCGCCATGCGCAGCAGGACGAGACGATCGAACCGCTGATTCCAATCGGCACCCTCGGCCAGCTGCAGGGCGTGCAATGGCAGGTGGTGGGATTTCAGCACCGCGTCGGCCACGAACCCGGAGATACGGATGAAACGTTCGGCTGGGACGAATACCTGCTGTACAACCGCCAGCGCGGCTTCATCTTCCTGGTGGATTCCGAGGAGGGCTGGAGCGTGGTCAAGCCCACGACCGGCGCGCCCGCGTTGTCGCCCGGCGAACAGTCGGCAAGCTATCTGGGCACGCGCTATGAGCTGAAATACAGCTACGAGGCGGAAACCAGCTACGTCGCCGGCGAGTTCTACTGGCCGGTGCAGCGGGGCCAGAAAACCTACAACCGCGACTTCGCCCGAGGCGCCGACCTGCTGTCGATGGAGCGCACGCCGCGGGAAGTGACCTGGTCCAGCGGCAGCAATATCGCGAGCGACACCGTCGCCAAGGCCTTCAAGCTGGAGCAGAAAAAAGAGCTCCTGAAGCGCAGCGACGCCGGGCCCACCAGCGGCCGGGGCGGCATCGGCTGCGGCTGCGGCACGATCATCATCCTGTTCGTGATCATCCTGATCCTGCTGCTGGTGATCAAGGCCTGCATGGACGACCAGCGCGGCACGGGTTCGAACTTCTCCGCGGGCGGGGCGGCCCGCAGCGGCGGCGGCTCGTTCGGCGGATTTTCAAGTGGCGGTGGCCACAAGTAGCGCCGTCATCGGCATGTTTTTTTCTGGAGAGCGACATGGACATTGAATGGCTGAAACCCGGGGCTTTCTTCGGCTCCATCCTTTACGCGCTGATCGGGGTCGTGGTGTTCTGGCTGAGCTTTGTCATCATCGACAAGCTCACGCCGTACAACCTGTGGGAAGAGCTGGTGGAAAAGCAGAACGTGGCGCTGGGCATCGTCGTGGGCGCGATGGCTTTGGGAATTTCGATCATCGTGGCGGCGGCGGTGCACGGGTAGAGATGACGGGTTCCGCGGTGGCCACCGATTCGCTGACATGACGCCCGCAACGCACACGCCGCGTCCGCTCGAAGTGGCGCTGCTCGCCTCGGTGTTCGTGGTGGCGGCCTGCGGGCTGGTGTACGAACTCGCGGCCGGCGCGCTGGCCTCGTATGTCCTGGGCGACTCGGTGCTGCAGTTCTCCACCGTGATCGGCACCTATCTGTTCGCGATGGGCGTGGGGTCGTGGCTGTCGCGCTATTTCGAGCGGCAGCTGCCCGCGCATTTTCTGCGGATCGAGCTGCTGGTGGCCCTGGTCGGCGGCGCCATGCCGGCATCGCTGTTCATCGCGAATGCCTACTGGCCGGGCGCCTTTCGCGCACTGCTGTACGGGCTGGTGCTGGCGGTGGGGGTGCTGGTCGGCCTGGAAATTCCGCTGGTGATGCGCATCCTCAAGCGCAACATC
>DATNCB010000830.1:0-1237 GCA_035571715.1 Ramlibacter sp. | reverse complement strand
CGCTGTTCAGACGCGCCCAGTGGCTTGCAAATGATGGAAGCGGAATCTCGTGAGAAATTCATCCGCTTACCGTTGCGGGGGCAGCTCAGGTTAGGTCCGCCGTGACCGGCATTCCCTCCTGCTTCCCGTTGAACTGCGGCATGCGAACCACACCGCGAGCACCAACACGCTCATTTTAAGGTCGAAATCTGTCACAAAACCCTACAATTCTTTCTGTATGCCCTCTGCATCCCAAATCGACCAGATCGCGGAACGCGTCGAGCGCCTGCTTGTGCGTTACGAAGAACTGCAGCGCACCAACACGCTGCTGGCCGAACAGGTGGAGGTGCTCACGCAGGAACGCGACTCGCTGAAGTCGCGCCTGTCGGCCGCACGCGCCCGCGTCGACGCGTTGCTCGAACGGCTGCCGGACATAAAGAAAGCAGCATGAGCAGCACCATGAAGCAGCTGGAAGTGCAGATCATGGGCCAGAGCTATTTGCTGGGTTGCCCGGATGGCGGCCAGCAGCGCCTGCTGGATGCGGTGGAGAAAGTGGATACCGCCATGTGCAAGATCCGCGATGCCGGCAAGGTGAAAGCGCGCGATCGCATCGCGGTGCTCGCGGCGTTGAACCTGGCGTTCGACGTCAGCGACCGCCCGCTGCTTCCGCCGGCCGGCTTTGCGCCGTCCGAGTTGGCGGCCAACGGCAACGGCAATGGACAGAACGCGCACGATCCGCGGCTCGCGCAGGTGCTTGCGCGGCTCGACAGCGCGCTGAGTGACGACGGCCGGCTGATCTAGCTGTCATCCCGGGTCAAGCCCGGGACGACAGCTAAGCTCACTTTTTTCCATCTCTGTCAAGTTCAAAGCGGTTTGGCACGCACGGTCGAAAGGTATTTCGGCCCCGCCCGGTCAGGCATGCCCCTACAATGGCCCGGTGTCTGCAGTGCATGCCGGGCTTTATATTTCCTTGAACCAATGCTCTTAGAGCCCGGGCTTGGAAAATCGCCAGGCGAGCGTGATCATCTCGCGTCAGATGAACCCAACGCCAGGCTGACCTCGCCCACCTGAACCCCGGTTCAGGATGCCGGTCCGGTGGCACTTGCAGACGCCTTTGTTCGCGGCGCTGCGGCAGGTTAAGCTCGGATCAGATGCTGATCGAGCCGCAACTCATTCTCGAACTTGCCTTGCTCGGCACCGCCACCGGTTTTCTCGCCGGGCTCCTGGGCATCGGCGGCGGCATGCTGATGGTGCCGTT
>DATNCB010000829.1:0-14469 GCA_035571715.1 Ramlibacter sp. | reverse complement strand
GCTTCGTGTCCCAATCCCATCCGGCTGCTCGCGCCCGGCGCGAGGTTCTGGACCAGGACGTCGGCGCGCGCCAATAGCTGCTTGAGCACCGCAAGCGCACCCGGCTGCTTGAGGTCGAGCGCCAGGCTTTCCTTCGAGCGGTTGGTCCACACGAAGTGCGAAGCCATGCCCCTGACCCGCGTGTCGTAGTCGCGTGCAAAGTCACCGCCACCGGGACGCTCCACCTTGATCACGCGGGCCCCGAGATCGGCCAGCTGGCGCGTGCAGAATGGCGCCGCGATCGCATGCTCGAGTGAAACGACAGTGATGCCGTCGAGCGGCCTGGGTTTGCCGGCTGTCATCACTTGCCTCAGTACGAACGCGGCAGACCCAGCAGGTGCTCCGCCACGTAGCTCAGGATCATGTTGGTGGAAATGGGCGCCACCTGATAGAGGCGCGTTTCGCGGAACTTGCGCTCGACGTCGTATTCATTGGCAAAGCCGAACCCGCCGTGGAACTGGATGCACGCATTGGCCGCTTCCCACGAAGCCTTGGCCGCGAGGTACTTCGCCATGTTGGCCTCGGCGCCACAGGGCTGGTGGGCGTCGAAGAGCTGGCACGCCCTGAAGCGCATCAGGTTGGCCGCCTCGACCTCGATGTAGCTTTCGGCGATCGGAAACTGCACGCCCTGGTTCTGGCCGATCGGCCGGCCAAACACGATGCGCTCGCTCGCATACTTGCTGACCCGGTCGACGAACCAGTAACCATCGCCGATGCACTCGGCGGCAATGAGCGTCCGCTCCGCGTTCAGGCCGTCCAGGATGTACCTGAAACCCATGCCTTCCTGGCCGATCAGGTTCTCCTGCGGAATTTCCAGGTTCTCGAAAAACAGTTCGTTGGTTTCATGATTGACCATGTTCGGAATGGGCCGCACCGTCAGTCCTGTTTTCTCTGCCAGGCGCAAGTCGACCATGAAGATCGACATGCCCTCGGCTTTTTTCTTCACCTCGGCCAGCGGTGTGGTACGCGTCAGCAGGATCATCCAGTCGGAGTGCTGCACGCGCGAGATCCAGACCTTTTGCCCGTTGATCACGTAGCGGTCACCCTTCTTCACGGCCGTCGTCTTGATCTTGGTGGTGTCGGTACCGGTCGTTGGCTCGGTCACGCCCATGGCCTGCAGCCGCCATTCACCCGATGCGATCTTGGGCAGATAGAGATCCTTCTGCGCCGGCGAGCCGTGCCGCAGCAGCGTGCCCATGTTGTACATCTGGCCGTGGCAGGCGCCTGCATTGCCGCCGCTGCGGTTGATCTCTTCCATGATCACCGAGGCCTCGGCAAGCCCGAGGCCCGAGCCGCCGTACTCCGCCGGAATGAGTGCGGCGAGCCAGCCGGCCTTGGTCAGCGCATCGACGAAAGCTTCCGGGTAGCCGCGCTGCTCATCGATCTTGCGGTGGTATTCCCCCGGAAATTCGGCGCAGAGCGCGCGCACGGCGTCGCGGATTTCCTGGTATTGGTCGGGTATCGTCTTGAGCATCAGCGTCTCTTTGGTTTGTCGGTGAAGGAAAAAACAGCGCGCGGCCTCATGCCAACTCTGCGCTTGCTTGCATCGTCAGCCAGCCCTCGTGGTCCTGGGCCCAGAAGCGAACGGCCTTGCCGTCAGCCGAAGGCTGGGCATTGACCCGGAACGGGTGCAAATCGAACGTAGGCCGCACGGCTTTGAAATCGAAACTTCGCACAAAAGCGCCGGGCGCATGGCGGCGGACCAGATCGGCCAGCAGCGTGGCAATCAGCGGCCCATGGACGACAAGGCCCGGATAGCCTTCGACGCCGGTCACGTAGCGCCGGTCGTAGTGGATGCGGTGGCCGTTGAACGTGAGTGCCGAATAGCGAAACAGCAGCACGTCGTCAGGACTGATCTCGCGCTGCCAGGCCGCACCCTGTTCGGCCGCCACGGGAGCCGGCTGCGGGTCATTGGGCTGGGCCGCGGCACGGTAGACGATGTCGTGCTCTTCGGTGATGGCCAGGCCCTTGGCGTTGTGGACTTCGTGCCTGACCAGCACGAACAGCAGGTCACCGGTGCGCCCGGCCTTGTGCCTGACCGATTCGATGCGGGAGACGCGGCGAACGGCATCGCCAACGACAACGGGGTTGTCCTGCAACCATCGCAACCGGCCTCCGGCCCACATGCGGCGCGGCAATGGCACAGGCGGCAGAAAGCCACCACGCCGCGGGTGGCCGTCCGGTCCGAGCTCGCTCTGCCGGTACAGGGGCAGGAAATACAGCCAGTGCCACAGCGGCGGCAAGGGCATGCCGGGCGCAGCATCAGGCGCGGCAAGGTCAAGCGTCGCCGACAGTGCGCGCACCGGCACGGCGGTGACGTTGTCGCAGAGTGTTTCGGTCTTGCCAACCCACTCTTGCAGATGGGCGAGCGCTGCCGGGTCGAGGTTCGGCGAAAGGGTGGTGCTCATCCCGCTGATGGTGACGGAATCGCGCCTTTTGCGCTATCTGCGATTTTGGAAGCACACCTTTGGCAATGCAAAAGATAAGCCCCTTTTGCAGTTCTTACTGTTTGATCCACCGCAAGGCAGCTCGGGGCACCCGTTGCATAAACTGGGCTGCAATCCGTTCAAAGGCTTCCCGTGAGCATCAAGTACGAAGATCCCGCGTGCGCATACTGTCCTCCCACCTTGCGCGCGTGCCGCCAGGGCGAGAGCGCCGAACGCGGGCCCGGTTTCTGCCCGACGAAACTCGACCCTGACGTTCAGGCAATGGCACGGGCCGTTTACGAAGAGCCGGAAACGCGCAGGTTGTCGCGCGAAGCTGCAGTGGTGGAATCCGAAGGCTATTGCCGTTGGACTCGCGTCGAAGAGATCGTGCAATTTGCCAAGCGCATGGGCTTTCGAAAGATCGGCATCGCGAACTGCATCAGTTTTATCGATCATGCCAACGTGCTGAGCGGAATCCTCGAAAGCCACGGGTTTGAAGTGGTTTCGGTCGCGTGCAAGACCGGAAATATTCCCAAGGAGGAGCTCGGAATTTCGGACGCCGAAAAAATACGGCCCGGGCAGTTCGAACCCTTGTGCAACCCTGTCTGCCAGGCCGAACTGCTCAATGCGCACGGTTGCGAATTCAATGTCGTCATGGGCCTGTGCGTCGGCCACGACAGCCTGTTCTTCCGCCACGCCAAAGGTCTTACGACGGTACTCGTCGCCAAGGACCGGGTACTTGGCCACAATCCGATCGCAGCGCTGAATCTCGCCGACTCGTATTACAGCCGGGTTTGGGGTCCGCATAAGGTCTCCGAACGCCGCAACCTGCCGGTCGCCGGACGGAAACCGAAGTCATAGTCGCCTGTCGAGCCGCCAAGGCACCTTGGCATCCTCAGCACCTGAACATGATGTGGGGACGTGTGATGAGCGCCCACGCGCATAATTGTTTTCTTCGCACCGCCGCCCTTCGTTCCACGTGTCCATGCACTTCGATCTGGTCGACCTGCGCCTGATGGTGCGCATTGCCGAGTCCAACAGCCTGACCCGGGGAGCAGAGAGCTCGCACATCTCCCTTCCGTCGGCCAGCACGCGTATCAAGAATCTCGAGGAAAGCATCGGCATCAAGCTGCTGTACCGCACCAGCCAGGGTGTCACGCTGACGCCGCCGGGCCAAGCCCTCGTGCATCACGCGCGCCTCGTGCTCGGGCAGATCGAGAGCCTGCGCGGCGATATGCAGGAGTACGCCAAGGGCATCAAGGGGCACCTGCGCGTGTTCGCCAATACGACGGCGCTGGGCGAATTCCTGCCGCCGGTGCTGGGCGCGTACTTGCTAAGTCACCCCGACGTCAACATCGACCTCAAGGAGCGGCTGAGCCATGACATCGTTCGGGCCGTCACCGAAGGTCAAACCGACATCGGCATCGTCGCCGGCCACGTGCGCACCGAGAACCTGGAGGTCCTTCCCTACCGCCAGGACCGACTCGCGCTCGTGGTTCCAATCGCGCACTCGCTGGCGCGCACCGACTCAATCGACTTCGAGCAGACGTTGGATTTCGACCACATCGGGCTGCAAGAGACGAGCGCGATCCATGCGTTTTTGCGCCAGGTCTGCGACGGCCTGCACCGCCGCCTGCCGCTGCGTATCCAGGTCGGCAACTTCGAGGCCGCCTGCCGCATGATCGAGGCGAACGTCGGCGTGGGCATCCTGCCCGAGTCTGCAGCGCGCCGCCACGCGCAATCGATGGCGATCCGCATCGTGCCTCTCAAAGACGAGTGGTCGCTGCGGGCGCTGCTGATTTGCATGCGCAAACTCGACGCCCTGCCGGGCTTCGCCCGCGATCTGGTGGACCTTCTGGTGGCCGACGCACGCAGCGCAGACGCGCTGCCTCAGTCGTCATAGCGCCCACTCACAAACAGCTCTTGGGTCAACCAGCCGCGGGCTCATGCGAAGGGTGGCTTCGGCGGAACCGAAGAGCGGTTGCGCGATGACGAAGGTAGACTTCCTCGCATGCGGTCCGTGAAGCAGGCCGCCGAAGGAGTGAGCCATGAAAGTCCGTGCTGCCGTGCTGGAAACAATCGGCCTGCCCGCGCCCTATGCGGAAAGCCGGCCGTTGAAGATTCGCGAAGTCGATCTCGATCCGCCCGGCGCCGGCGAGGTGCTGATCCGGGTGCATGCGGCGGGGCTGTGCCACTCCGACCTGTCGGTGGTTTCCGGCGACCGGCCGCGCCCGGTGCCGATGGTGCTGGGCCACGAGTCGGCCGGCGAGGTGATCGAATGCGGCCCGGGAGTCACTGACCTGAGGCCCGGCGACCGCGTGGTGCTGGTCTTCATGCCCAGCTGCGGCGGCTGCATGCCCTGCATGGAAGGCCGCCCCGCGCTGTGCGAACCGGGAGCCGCCAGCAACGGCGCCGGCACGCTGCTATCGGGCGGCCGCCGGTTGCACCTGGACGGCCGCCCGGTCAACCATCACGTGGGGGTCTCCTGTTTCGCGGATCACGCGGTGGTGTCGCGCCGCTCGTGCGTGAAGATCGACGGCGATCTGAGCTACGGGGAGGCCGCGCTATTCGGCTGCGCGGTACTGACCGGCGTCGGAGCCGTCATCAACACCGCGCGCGTCCAGGCCGGTACCACCGTAGCGGTGCTCGGGCTGGGCGGCGTGGGTTTCAGCGCATTGCTCGCCGCGGTGGCCAGTGGTGCCCGCGAAGTCGTCGCGCTCGACCTGAGCGAGAGCAAGCTGGCGCTGGCGCGCGAGCTCGGGGCCACCGCGACCGTCGATGCAAGCCGGCCCGGTGCCGCCGACGAGGTGCGCGAACTGACGCGTGGCGGCGTCGACTTCGCATTCGAGATGGCTGGGGCGATCCCGGCGATGGAGCTGGCGTGGCGCATCACGCGGCGTGGCGGCAGCACGGTATCGGCCGGGCTGCCGCACCCTGAAAAGCGCTTCCAGCTTCCGCCGGTGCAAATGGTGGCCGAGGAGCGCACGCTGCGAGGCAGCTACATTGGATCGGCCGTTCCGGCGCGCGACATCCCGCGCTATATCGAGATGTACCGGCGCGGCAAGCTGCCGGTCGACCGGCTGATGGGCGAGCGCCTCACGCTGGACGATATCAATCGCGGATTCGACCGCCTCGCGACCGGGCAGGCCATGCGCGACGTGGTGCTGTTCTGAGCAGGCCGGCGCGATAAGTTGGCGCGCGCCGGCACCGCGCGCGGTGCCGGCGCCTGATGCGACCTTAGACCGTGCGGCCGCCGTCCACCGGGAACTCGACGCCGGTGATGAACTCGGCGTCATCGCTCGCCAGGAACACCGCCGCCTTCGCCACATCCAGCGGTGTCGACAGGCGTCCCAGCGGAATGGTGGCGACGAACTTCTTGCGGTTTTCCGGTGTGTCGGGCATGCCCATAAAGGATTCGAGCAGGGCGGTAACGCCCATCACCGGGCAGATGACGTTGACGCGGATGTTGTCGGACCCCAGTTCGACCGCGAGCGACTTGCTCATCAGGTTCACCGCACCCTTGGAGCTGTTGTACCAGGTCAGGCCCGGCCGCGGGCGGATGCCGGCGGTCGATCCCACGTTGAGAATCACGCCGCGTCGCGCGCGCCGCATCATCGGCACCACGGCATGAATCATGTGGAAGATGCTCTTGACGTTGATGTCGTAGACGCGGTCGAAAGTGGCTTCGTCGACGTCGAGCAGCGGCTGGTTCTTGTGCGTCCAGCCGGCGTTGTTGACAACGATGTCGAGCTTGCCGAATCGATCGACCGTGGCCTTGACCAATGCATCGATGTCGGCCCGCTTCGTGACGTCGCAAGTCACGGCGATCGCCTTGTCGCCGAGCGACTTGGCCACTTCCCTCGCGCCGGCTGCGTTGATGTCGGCTACCGCCACCTTGGCGCCCTCGGCCACGTACTGCCTTGCGATCTCTGCGCCGAAGCCGCTGGCGGCTCCCGTGACGATGGCGACCTGGTCTTTCAGTCTCATATTGTTCTCCTGTGGTTCAACGAATCGATCTAGCCGTGGCGAGAGTCACTGGCCGTGGTACTGCACCACCGTCTTGACGGTACAGAACTCCTCGAGGGCCATGAATCCCTTCTCGCGGCCGTGGCCGCTCTTCTTGACGCCGCCGAACGGCAGTTCCACGCCGCCGCCTGCGCCATAGCAGTTGATGTAGACCTGGCCACACTTCATGCGCTTGGCCACGCGCGTCTGGCGCCCGCCATCGCGCGTCCAGACGCCCGCGAGCAGGCCGAAATCGGTGGCGTTCGCCAAAGCGATTGCGTCCTCCTCGGTGTCGAAGGGAATCGCTGCCAGCACCGGTCCGAACACCTCTTCGCAGGCGAGCTTGTGGTCGCGCGGCACCGGGCCAAACAGCGTCGGCGCCACGTAATAGCCGCCGGCCGGGACGCCCTTGGCCACCTGGCCCTGGGCCAGCACCGCAATGCCCGAATCGCGCGCCTGGTTGATGTATCCCTCGACGCGCTGCTTCTGCGCCGCGTTGATCAGCGGCCCGCAATCGCGGTCCATCGCAGGCGTGCCGGCGGCGCTTTGCGTGAAGCTCCTGGCGATGCGGCCGACGAACTCGTCGTAGATCGAGCGCTGCACCAGCAGCCGGCTGCCGGCCGAGCAGGTCTGGCCACCGTTCTGCGTGATTGCCTTGAGAACGAAGGTGGCGGCGCGATCCTGGTCGGCGTCCTCGAACACGATCTGCGGCGACTTGCCGCCGAGTTCGAGCACGCACTTGAGCGTGCGGTCCGCCGCGGCCTTTTGCACCAGCGTGCCGACTTCCGGGCTGCCGGTAAACGTCACGAAGTCGATGTCGTGATGCGCCGTGAGCGCCGCGCCGGCTTCCTCACCCAGGCCGGTGACGACGTTGAGTGCACCGGCAGGCAGCCCGGCTTCGCGCGCAATGTCGCAAAACGCCAGGGGCGTCATGCAGGCGTCCTCCGATGGCTTCAGCACCGCCGCGTTGCCCATCGCGAGGGCCGGCACCACCGAGCGCCCGAACATCTGCGCGGGGTAGTTCCAGGGCAGGATATGGGCGGTGACGCCGTAGGGCTCGCGCAGCACAACGACCTGGAAGTCGTTCATGTAGGGAATCTGCTGGCCGTGCACCTTGTCGGCGGCACCCCCGTAGAACTCGCAGTAACGCGCCGCCACCGTGATGTCGTTGCGCGCCTGCGAGAGCGGCTTGCCGGTGTCTCGGGCCTCGAGCTGCGCCAGCTCCTCGGTGCGAGCGAGGATCAGGTCGCTCATTTTCAGCAGGATCCGGCCGCGTTCGGTCGCGGTAAGGCGGCCCCAGGGGCCGTTGAGCGCGGCGCGGGCGGCCGCCACGGCGCGGTCGATATCGACGGCGTTGCCGCGTGCGAGCTGTTCGAAAACCTCGCCGGTGCTCGGGTCGATGACGGGCAGGGTTTCGCCGCTGGCGGCTTGAACCCACTGGCCGTTGATGAAATGCTTTGCCATCTGGAACCTCCTGGAAAGAATCTTGGGTTGCGTTAGTGCACCGTTGCGGCGGCTGTCTCGCTGCGCTGCAGCTCGCCGCGTTCGAGCACGAGGGTGTCGGTGGGCAGGTCCTTTAGCAGGCTGCGGTTCGATTCGGTGATCACGACGCACAACTCGGGCCGCGCCTGCTGCAGCCGATGCAGCGCGGCCGTGTACTGCTGCGCCAGCACCGGCGCCAGCCCCTGGAAAGGCTCGTCCAGCAGCACCAGCCGCTCGCCTGCCATGACGGCGCGGCCGAACGCGGCCATCTTGCCCTGGCCGCCCGACAGCGCCGCGCCGGAACGGCCTAGCATCGGCTTGAGCTCGGGCACGATGGTCAGCGCCTCGGTGAGCCGCTCGTCGATTGCCCGCCGCGGCATGCCGACCACCTCGCAGGGAAAGCGCAGGTTCTCCTCGACGCTGAAAGTCGGGAACATCACGCGCTCTTCCGGGGCGTAGCCGATACCCAGCCGCGCGCGGCCGCGTGCCGGCACCCGCGCCAGGTCCTCGCCATCCAGCAGCACGCGCCCAGCATGGCGGGGCATAAAGCCCATGATCAGCCGCAGCAGGGTGGTCTTGCCGGCGCCGTTGCGCCCGACAACGGCCACCACCGAGCCGCGCATGAACTTGGTGGTGATGCCGCGCAACACCTGGATGCCGGCGATGGTGGTGGAGACGTTCTCGAGCACCAGCATGGCTACGTTCCGATCACGTTCTGGATCACCACAGGATTGCGCAGCACTTCGTCAGGGGCGCCGTCCGCGGCGATCCGGCCGGCGATCCAGGCGCACAGGCGCGTCGCGTAGCGGCGCACGATGTCGATATCGTGCTCGACGAAGATGCTGGTGACGCGGCGCTCGTCCAGCGCACGCATCAGCACGGCCATCAGGTCGTGCTTCTCCTCCGTGGAGACGCCGCTGGTGGGCTCGTCCATGATCATCAGCTTGGGCCGTAGCACCAGCGCCATTGCCACGTCGAGCAGCTTGCGTTGCCCCTCCGGCAGGGCGCCGGCCAGGTAGTGGGAGCGATCGCCAAGCTGCAGCAGCTCGATGGTGGCATCCACTTCCGCGGCATCGACAGCCGCGGCCAGCGGCAGCCAGAACCTGTGGCGCTGCTTCACGGCCGAAGCGGCGAGCATCATGCATTCACGGACGGTGTGGCCGGTAAACACCTGGGGCAACTGGAAAGAGCGGCCGACGCCGCGACGGGTGATCAGGCGCGGGCTATGACCGGTGATGTCCGTGCCGTCGAAGCTGACCTGCCCACTGGTGGGCCGGATATACCCGGTACAGATATTGATGAAGGTTGTCTTGCCGGCGCCGTTCTGGCCCACGACCGCCAGCCGCTCGCCGGGCACCAGGTCGAAGTCGATGGAATCGGCCGCGACAACGCCGCCGAACGACAGCGACAGCCCCCGGGTCGACAGCAAAGCAGTCATGCAGGACTCCTCGCCCGCAGATGCCGCTCGACCAGGCCGAACAGGCCCGCGGGTGCTACGAACACCATCACGATCAGCACCAGACCGAGCACCAGCTGCCACGCGCCTGTCAGCAGCGCCGCGGCATACAGCTTGACGAACTCGAACACGAAGGCGCCGACGAAGGCTCCTACTGCGTGTCCGGATCCGCCGAGGATGGCGATGAAGACGATCTCGCCGGAACGCACCCAATAGCCCATTTCAGGGGTGACCAGCCCTTGCGTCAGCGCGAACACGCTGCCGCCAAGCCCGCACAGCGCGGCCGACAGCACGTAGCCGCCCCAAAACACCCGCTTGGCGGAGATGCCAAGGTATTCCAGCCGCGTTTCATTGGTCTTGATGGCGGCCAGCGCCTGGCCATTGACGCTGCCGAAGTAGCGATGCACCAGTATCCCCACGCCGAGAGCCAGCACCAGGGCCAGCACCAGTAGAGCTGTCTCGAAGCCCTCGCGCTCGAGGTGCACGAAGCCGAAGCTCGGACGGTCGAACCGCAGGCCGTCCGTGCCGCCGGTGACGGCGCCGAACTTGCCAAGCACCGAGAACAGCACCATCGAGAAAGCGAGATTCAACATCCCGAAGAAGATGGCCCGGTAGCGCACCATGAAAAGGCCGATCAATGCGCCGGCCAGCGCCGCGGCGGCGGTGCCGAGAGCTATCAGCAGCAGCGCGTCAAGATGCCAGGCCCGGCCCATGAACGCCACCGCGTAACCCGCCAGCGACGCGAACATCGCGTGGCCGAACGACACCTGGCCGGCGCGCAGCAGCACGATCACGCCCGTCACGGCCAGCCCGTTGGCCAGGGCCAGCAGGATCGGCGTTTTCAGCCACGGCAGGGCGATACTCAGCGCGAACACCGCGGCCAGCAGCACGACGACCAACCAGCGCAGGCGGGGCGTTCCGGTCATCAGATCCTCCGCGCCGCCGCCGTCGAGAACAGGCCCTCGGGCCGGATCAGCAGCACACCGACCATGATCAGGTAGGGCATCAGCACTTCGACCTCCGGCATCAGGTAGATCGCGAACGAGCGCGCCATCCCGATCATCAGCGCGGCCAATGCGGCGCCGCCGATCTGCCCCAGGCCGGCGGTGGCGACTACTGCGAACGACAACACCATCATGTCGGCGCCGATGCCCGGCGTGAAGGAGGTGGTTGGCGACGCCAGCGCGCCCCCGAGCGCTCCTAGCGCCCCGCCCATCGCAATCGTGAGCCAGGTGACCCGGCTCGTGTTGACCCCCATCGCCGTGGCCACTTCGCGATGGTGTGTGACTGCCGTCACCTGCCGCCCCAGCGCCGTGCGGCCGAGAAACCAGCGCAGTCCGATGAAGGCAGCCACTGCCACCGCGGGCAGCACGAGGAGCTGGTAGCGGGTATACGTCACGCCGCCCACGTTGAGCGTGCCCAGCTGCGTCACCACGTCGGAAACGAAGACCGGCTGCACGCCCCAGATCAGGCGCTGCAGGTCCTCGAGAACCATGAAGGCCGCGAACGTGACCAGCAGCTGCAGAATTGGGTCCTTGTCCAGAATGCGGCGCAGCAGGGTGAACTCAAGCACCGTGCCCAGCAGGCCGCCGATCACCAGCGCCGAGACGAACAGCGCCGGCAGCGCGAACCAGGCCGGGAGTGCCAATCGGCCGATCGCGAGGCCCAGCGTTGCCGCGAAATAGCCGCCCCAGGCGTACAGGCTGCCGTGGGCGACGTTGAGAATGCGCATGACGCCGAAGATCAGCGTCAGCCCGAGGGCGACAAGGAACAGCAGTGCCGCGGACGACACGCCGTCCATCAGGGCCAGGGCGATCAGGTTGGAATCCATGAAGGAGGGTCAGTTCGGCCGAAACGGCGGCAGCAGCGGGGACTGGCGCCCGCAACCCGCCCTCCGCATGCGCGGGCGCATGCGGATGCAGGCCTCTTCGCTCACTTGAAATCGTAGGTCTTGAGCCGGTCGCTCTTGAGGATCGCCGTGTTGATCGACTTGACCCAGGCCGGCGATTTCTGGCCCACCGGTGTCGTGACCAGGTCGGCCGGCACCAGCATCATCTTGTCCATCACGGCGAACGGGTACTGCGGCACCCGCTTGGTCAGGCCCAGCAACTGGGCCTCGAGTCCCTGGCCGTCCTCACGCATCGTGATGGTTCGACCGTAGCCCTTGAACTCCATCTTGCGCATCGCGTCGCCCACCTGCTCGGGCGACGGCCACTTGCCGCCATTGGCCTTGATCGCGGCCTCGTAGCCCGTCTTCAAGCCGACCAGCGCCTGCGTCATGTGGTAGGTCGGGTAGATCGGATATGCGCCAGTCTTGGCCTTGAACTTGGCAACGAAGTCCTTGTGCTTGGGGTCGTCCCTGGTTTCCGGGTGCAGCCAGTAGTGGTCGCCACGCCCGCCGACGATGATGCCATCGGGCACGGCCGATCCGAGGCGCTCGAGCGAGCTTTCCAGCAGCGGCATCACGAACAGCGGGCCCTGGGTCAGCAGCCCGCGCTGGCCGGCCTGTCGCACGAAGGTGTCCAGGTCGCCGCCCCAAGACGTGTTCAGCACGACATCGGGCTTGAGCGCCTGCAGCCGGCTGATTTCGGTGGAGAAGTCGGAGGCGCCCAGCTTCGGGAACATCTCGGCCACCACCTTGACGTCCGGCTTGAAGGCCTTCAGCGTCGAGAGGAAGATCTCCCAGGAGTCGCGACCCCAGGCGTAGTCCTGGTTGACCACCGCGATGGTATTGAAATTGGGCTTGGTTTTCAGCAGGTACAGCACCGTGGCGACCATTTCGGTCGTTGCGTTTGCCTGGGTGCGCACCACGTACTTGTAGCGGCGGTCTTCCAGCACCTTCTCGGTGCCGCAGTCCCACATCACGTTGAGCACTTTGAGGTCTTCGGCGACCGGTGCGACGATGTTGCAGTTGCCGCTGGAGATTGCCGACAGCATCGTGCGAACGCCCTGCTCCTGCACAAGGCGGCGGTATTCGCTGAGCAGCTTGTCGCCGCCGACGCCTTCATCGATGTACGTGGCGTTGATCTTGACGCCACCGATACCGCCGGCGGCATTCATATCGTCGATTAGAAGCTCAGCGGCCGCCTTGGCCGGCACGCCGAACACCGAAGCGGCACCCGAAGTGAAGGTCGAAATGCCGATCTTCAGCTCCGCGGGCTTGTCCTGAGCCAGAGCAAGGCCGCTGGTAAGCGCAAGGACGCCCAGCGCCTTGGCGATGATCGAGAGTCTCATGTTGTCTCCTTTTGTTGAATACCATTGGCGTCCCGCGCGCGGCGCCCAACTCACAGGCGCAGCCGGATGTGGGCGTCGGCCACCGTCGCAACAGTATGTCCTAATGTTGCGTGCGCGAGTTCATGTTTTTGGAAGCGGGTCTTAGCGTCAGCGAAACCGCGCGGCCGGGTATGTGCAGATGCGCGCCTGCCTACAAGAGAGGCAGAATGGATCGCAGCGTCTGCGCGCTGTCTACCTTAGAGTCATATGAAAGAAGTTCGGGTCCACTCCTGGTCGCAGTTCAACGATTACCTCGCGAACCGGGACGGCTGGGCCTTTCGGGGGCAAACCGATGCGAGCTGGCCGCTCTTGAGTTCCTTGCCGCGCCGGCTGCTGAAAAACCACGTGCATCGCGATGAATGGCGCCAGCGCGAGGAACGGGCGATCCGGATCTTTCGCAGGAAAGCGCATGTCTATCTGCCCGACAAGTCGGTGCTGGACGACGATCTGCGCTGCCTGGCCATGATGCAGCATCATGGCGCGCCAACGCGCTTGCTCGATTTCACGAAGTCGCCGTTCGTGGCGGCATTCTTTGCCCTGGTGAACGCGACCGGGCACGCCGCGGTGTATGCGCTGAACACTCCCTGGATCTGGGCCGCGGGGCCCGATTTCGACCCAACCCTGACGCGCGACGCGATCGACCCGCGCATTCCGGGCAACTTCGAGCGCTATTTCGCGGTGAACAACCTTCCGGTCGTCTGGTTCGGCGAACCCAGGGAAATGGACCGCCGCCTCGTGGCGCAATCGGGATTGCTCGTCGTTCCTGGCATGCTGGAAAAGCCCCTGGATGTTCTCCTGGACGAATACGCGCACGAACAGGTTCTGGTGGAGCGGGTGCTGATCGGACCGGAGGTCCGGGCCGAGGCGATGCACGAGCTTTACCGCATGAACATCACCCATGCGACCTTGTTCCCGGACCTGGAAGGTCTGGCGCGCTCGATTGTTTACGAGCTGGAAGAGAACTGGCCTCCAAGTCAGCCTGCTCGATAGCACGTCGGCTGGTCGCCCCGCTGAACCGGTTTCATTTCCGGCAAGACTCTGAGCGCGGATGCCCGGAAAGGCGGGAATATTCCTCTCCGGCACTCGAAGTTGTTGTTTTTTGGAATCGGCCTTTTTGCACGCGGGCTGCCGATACCGCAGGCCTGCGTGTTGGGATGCAGCGACCCGAGACACGAATCCTGCCACCCTGCCGCTATTTTCCCCGCGTGACGTCTTGCCAACGACCGGGCCACCGTTACCGCGCGGGCGATTTACAGCAACATTGCAATCGGCGATGATCAATGGCGGTTCTCTTACAAAAGTTGGAGTCCCGTTTCACCGAGTACATTTTTCTCAATGGCCGCAGTCGATCCCGTTGCCGCAGAAGCACCCGCCACAGCGCTGCCCGGCCTGGCACGGGCGCTGATTTCCGCTGGCAAGCTTGGACAAAAGTCCGCCGAAGAGATTTCCCGCAAAGCGCAGGCCAACCGCAACAGCTTCATCGCGGAACTGACCGGCTCGGGGGCGGTTTCCGCTTCCGATCTGGCTCACACCATGTCCGCCGCCTTCGGCGCGCCCCTGTTGGACCTTTCCGCCATCGACCTGCAACGGCTGCCGAAGAACCTGCTTGACGCCAAGATCTGCCAGGCATTCCGGGTCGTCGTTCTCTCCAAGCGCAACAACCGCCTGATCGTCGCGACCGCCGACCCTTCGGACCAGCAGGCCGGCGAGAAGATCAAGTTCGCGACCCAGATGGGCGTGGACTGGATCATCGCCGAGTACGACAAGCTGACCAAGATGGTCGAGGCG
>DATNCB010000828.1:0-10602 GCA_035571715.1 Ramlibacter sp. | reverse complement strand
CAGCGCCTTGAGCACGCACGCGGCGGTGCTGCCGGTACGGCCCAATCCGGCGGCGCAATGCAGCAGAACGGCATCGCCCTGCCGCAGCGCGGCGGCAATCTGCTGCACCTCCCGCCGGAACGCCGCCGGCTCTTCGGGCACGCCGAAATTGGGCATCGGCAGGTTCAGCCAGCGGAACGGTACCGTGCCTTGAACGACGGCGGCATGGTAGGCGGGAGAGAGCTCCGCCAGTTCGTCGCGCGGCGTGAGGCATACCACCAGCGCGAGCCGCGCTCGCTGGGCCTGCGCTTCGAAAGCACTCCAGGACTCGAAGCGCCCGGGCATCGACCCCAGCCAAAGCGTGCCGGGTACCGTTGGGGGCATCTTGACGGGACGCAGCGCCATGGCGCGATTGTGCCCACGCTCGCGCGGTGAGGCTATGACCCGGCGCCGCCCCGCTGCTGGCTGACCGCGAATTCGCTCATCCCGCCCGCCTGGTTGCCCCACGATGTGCGGATGTGGCTGATCACGGCGGCCACATCGGCGTCGCTGAGCACCGTCGCGTAAGGCGGCATGCCGAAGGGCCGCGGGTTGCCGGCGGTGGCCGGCGCAAAGCTGCCGCCGAGCACCACCTGAACCAGGTTGGCCGTCACGGGCAGAGTCACTGCGCGGTTGCCCGCCAGCGCCGGGTAAGCACCGGGCACGCCTTCGCCTTGGTCGCCATGGCATTGCGCACAACGCTCGCCATAGATCTTCGCGCCACGCTCGGCCGTTGCCGAGCTGATCTTCACTGGCGGCAGCGCTCCCTGTGCCGGCGCCGCGCTCTGCGGCAAGCTCTTGAGGAACACGGCCATGGCGCGCAGGTCCGCCGGCGCAAGATATTGCGTGCTTTGCAGCACCACCTCGGCCATCGGCCCCAGCACAGCCCCGCGCGGCGCCACGCCGGTCTGCAACAGCCGCATGATTTGCGTCAGGTCCCAATCGGCCACGCTCGCTTCGGCAGGCGAAGCCAGTGAAGGCGCATACCAGTTCTGCATGGGTATCACGCCGCCCGAGAGGTCCATCATGTCGCTGCTCGCGCCCATTGCATTGCGCGTCGTGTGGCAGGCGCCGCAATGGCCAAGGCCCGCGGCCAGGTAGGCGCCGCGGTTCCACTCGGGCGATTGCGCGCGGTTGTCTTCATGCTGGGCCGGAGTGAAATAAAGTGCGCGCCAGAAGGCCAATGCCGCTTGCGTGCTGTAGGGCCAGCGCAACCGATGCGGGGTGTTCGGGCGCTCGACCGCGGGCAAGGTACGCAGGTAGGCGTAGATCGCGTCGGAGTCGGCCCGGGTGACCACCGTGTAGTTCGGATAGGGGAAGGCCGGGTACAGCAGGCGCCCGTCGCGGGCGCGGCCATTGTGCAAGGCGCGCCAGAAATGATCGGCCGACCAGTCGCGCAGCCCGGTGGCATGCGGCGTCAGGTTGCTCGCGTAGACCGTGCCGAATGGCGTGTCGATCGCTCGCCCCCCGGCAAACGGGGCGCCGCCGCGCTCGGTGTGGCAGTTCGCGCAATTGCCCACGCGCGCCAGGTAGGCTCCGCGCGCCACCGTTTCACCGGCCGGCGGCGTGAGCGGTGGCGCGTCGTGAATCTTGTCTTCGCCCCGCAAGTTAAGGAATAGCACCAGCGCCAGCAGCGCCATCGCTGCGACCAGGAGCGCTGCCAGCAGCCGTCTCATGGCTGCTGCCTTCCGGCCGGGTGCAATGCGCTGCCGCAAGCGATCGTCGGTGTCCAGGGCAACGACGCCACCGGTGTGGCCGGCGAAGGCAGCGGCTGCGCTGCCAGCCAGTTCGCCAAGGCGTTGAGATCCTCGGGCGTCAACTGCCGGGCGATCTCGGCCATGCAGTCGGGGGTATGGGCGCGGCGCTGCCCGGTCCTGAAGGCGCCCAACTGCGAATTGAGATAGTCGCGCGAAACCCCGAGCAAACCCGGCGTGTTCGGCTTGACGCCGGTCAGCGCCGGGCCGTGGCAATGCGCACAAGACGGCAGGTGCTTGGCTGCGTCGCCCTCGCGAGCCAGCACCCGGCCGCGCTCCAGAACGGCGGCGGGAACCGTTGGCGCCCGTGGGGCGGAGTACGGCAGTTCGAGCGAGGCGAAGTGCTCCGCGATTTCCAGCAGGTAGGCATCCGACAGCGGATCCAGCAGGCGCGCCATCAGTCCATAGTGCCGGCGCCCGTCGCGGAAATTGAGCAGCTGGTTGTACAGGTAGCCGGCCGGCTTGCCTGCGATGCGCGGGTAGTAGCCGTCGGGGCCGGCGCGGCCTTCCTTGCCATGGCACGGCGTGCAGGCGAGCGTGCGTTGAGCCATGCTGTCCTCGAAGGCCGGACGGGCTCCCGCGGATGCCGCGGCCAGCGCGGCGAGCAGGCAAAGCAGGAACTTCATGATCTGCCGACTATGCCACCGGAACCGCTACGCCGCGCGGCAGTCCTATAAGTCCGCGGCAACGTCCGCGGGCAGCCGGAAGTTGCGCGGCCGGCTTAGCACGAGGTCCGACTGCGCATGTGCGATGCACAGCAGGATCCAGCCTTCCGCCTTTTCTTCCGGCAGCAGGCCGGGCCACTGAATGCGATAGCGCACCTGTCCGCTGAGCACACGGCACATGCAGGTTCGGCAGGTGCCGTTGCGGCAGGAACTGGGCAGCCGCAGCCCCGCGTGCTCCGCCGCCGCCAGCAACGGCTGGTTCGCGTTGGTAATGAAGTCCGGCCCGCCGGGCTCGAAGCGGACCGTGTAGCGCAGCAAAGCCGCATCGTCGGAAAGCAAGGGCGCCTGGCCGCTGTCGCTCATGGCCCATCATAATCAGCGCATCAAGATTCGCATTTGACTTATGTCCAGCTACCAGGTTCGCCCTGCCGTGGCCGCCGACGCCGAACAGGTAGCCGCCGTCCACACCTCTTCTTCCCAAGCCGCTTACGAAGCCGTGGCGCCCGAGGCTCACCAGAGCTTGCCGCTCGAGAAGCGCCGCGCCTTGTGGCGCGAGGCGATCGAGTTCGGCGAGCCGCTGGTGCAGGTGGCGCTGGAGGGCCAGCAGGTGATCGGCTTCGCCGGGTTCGATCGATCGCGCGATCCGAAGTCCCGGCCGACCACCGGCGAGATCTGGGCGTTCTACGTGCTGCCCTCGCACTGGGGCCGCGGCGTCGGCCTGGCCTTGTGGGACGCCACCCGCGAGGCTCTCGTCGAGGAGGGCTGCACGGAAGTGACGCTATGGATTCCGCTGTGCAACGAGCGCGCCCTGCGTTTTTTCGAACTCGCCGGCTTCAAGCGCGAACTCAACACGGCGAAGACGGCCGTGGTCGGCGGCGTCAAGCTCGAAGAGATACGGTTGCGGCGCGGACTCGAGTAAGTCACTGAATTACGAGTGCCATGGCATCGAGCCTGCTCGCACTGCTGGACGATATCGCGACGATCCTCGATGACGTGGCGCTGCTGTCAAAGGTGGCGGCCGGGAAAACTGCCGGGGTGCTCGGCGATGACCTGGCGTTGAACGCGCAGCAGGTGACCGGCGTTTCCGCCGATCGCGAGTTGCCGGTCGTCTGGGCCGTAGCCAAGGGATCGCTGGTCAACAAGGCCATCCTTGTGCCGGCAGCGCTGGCCATCAACGCCGTTGCGCCTTGGGCCGTGACGCCCCTGCTCATGGTCGGCGGAGCATTCCTGTGCTACGAGGGCTTCGAGAAGCTCGCGCACAAAATCCTGCACAGCCGCTCCTACGATGAAGCCCACCAGCTGGAACTGCAGCGCGCGCTGCTCAATCCGAAGATCGACCTGCGGGTCGTCGAGAAAGACAAGATCAAGGGCGCTGTGCGGACCGATTTCATCCTCTCGGCCGAGATCATCGCCATCACGCTGGGCACGGTTGCCGACAGCGCGTTCGCCGTCCAGCTCGCGGTGCTCGGCGCAATCGCGGTCGTGATGACGGCCGGCGTGTATGGGCTGGTCGCGGTCATCGTCAAGCTCGACGACCTGGGCCTGTACCTCAGTGGCCGAACCCACTCAGCCGTGCGGTCGGCCGGCGCCGCCATCCTGCGCGCCGCGCCTTGGCTGATGAAGGGCCTCTCGGTCGCCGGGACCGCTGCGATGTTCCTGGTCGGCGGCGGGATACTCGTGCACGGCGCTGCCCCGGTGCGCAAGGCGCTCGAGCACTTCACTGAAGCTGCGGGCGCGGCATTCGGCGCGTTGCCGATACTGCTCAATGCGGTGGTGGGCGTCGTCGCCGGGGCCGTCGTGCTTGGCGCGGTCGCATTGGTCCAGCGCGTGGCGCGCCGCAAGGCCGCCGGGGGCAAGCCGTTGTGAGCGACTCGCCGCAACTGCAGTGGACGGAAGGCGGCGAGCCGCGCGCCGCGCGCTGGCGCTCGGAAGCGGGTGTGCCGGCACCCAAGCGTGTCCAGGTCGTGGACGACACGCTCACCGCCGACGCCGCTTACCGGCTCGCCAGCGAAGGCACGGCGCTGCTGTGGCGCAGCGACTTTCAGAACGCGCGGCAACTGCTGCAGGCGATGGCCCGCCGCGCCGACCGCAAACCGCGCAAACCGGCTGCGGTGCCCGCATCGCCCGCCGAAGCCTTCCACCTGCACCGCCAGGCGCAAGGCCAGCGATCGCGCACGCTGGGCCGGCTGCTGATCGCACTGGAAGGCGACTACCGCATTGCGCTTGCGCGCGGGCCTGACCTGCGTCAGGCTTGCCTGGAGGCGTGGGGGCCCGCCGACGGCCAGCCTTCGGTGGCGTCGCTGCGCGAACTGCTGGGCCTGGTCGGCGCGCACGAGTGGCGCAAGAAAGGTGTCGAGATACCGGCGCTCGGCGCGCCTGCCGGCAACCGAATCCATCCGCACTACGGTGTGTTCTCCCCGGTGCGCGGCGAATACCTCGAGCTGGTGAGCAAAGCGCCGCTGCCTTCGAATAACCTGGCCTTTGACGTCGGCACCGGCACCGGCGTGCTCGCGGCGATCCTGGCGCACCGTGGCGTTCAGCGCGTCGTCGCCACCGACCAGGACCCGCGCGCGCTGGCCTGTGCCCGGGAAAACCTGGCGCGGTTGGGCTGGCAAGACCGCGTGGAAGTGCAGCAGGCCGACCTCTTTCCGGCCGGCGCTGCGCCGCTGGTGGTGTGCAATCCGCCGTGGCTGCCGGCGCGGCCGAGTTCGCCTTTGGAGCGGGCGATCTACGACGAGGACAGCCGGATGCTGCGCGGCTTCCTGGCCGGCCTCGCGGCGCATCTAGCACCCGGTGGCGAAGGCTGGCTCATCCTGTCCGACCTGGCCGAACATTTGGGATTGCGCAGCCGCGAGGAGCTGCTGGCGCTGATCGACGCGGCTGGGCTGCGGGTGCTGGCGCGCAGCGACGTGAGGCCGCGCCATCCGAAAGCTGCGGACGCCCTCGACCCCTTGCATGCGGCGCGCGCGAGAGAGGTGACTTCCCTCTGGCGGCTGGTGGCGCGCGCTGCGCCAATGCCGACCAATCCAGGTCAATCGTAGGCGAGCTCCTACGCGATGACGCGAGATCGGCGGATACGCGAGCCGTGGCTCAGCGGCAAAAATACGCCATACGACAACGAACGGAGCGTTTCATGGCCGAGCCGTCCCAGCAGCCGCATTCTTTTTCCCAGCCGGGCACGGTCATGCCGATAACGGGCGCACCGCCGCGCTGGCTTCGCGTCGAGGATGACCTCGCGCTGGGTTGCGAATGCGCCGACCCATCCCTGCAAATCGAGCATTGGGGACAGGAAGTTTTTCAGCTTCGCCCAACCTCATCCTGAAGCCGGGCGAGACGCATATGGTGACAGCGCGGGTCCTACAAGCGCTGCCGCCATAGCCCCACTTTCCGGGTCGGATCCCCCGCCTAAGGTGAAAGGCAGCTGGCATTCGCCGGCAGTTTTCCTCCACCTTCCCCGCGGCTGTGTCACTGCCGCTATGGGGTTTCCATATCAAGGAGTACCGATATGAACACAACCAAGAAAAGCTTGACCATGTTGGCCGCCGCGGCGGCACTGGCCGGTGGCGTGGGCCTGGCCATTGCCCAGACCTCGGGCAGCAGTACCCCGAGCGCCGGTAGCGCGGGCAGCAGCAGCACGCAGGGTGCGGGTAGCAGCAGCACCCCGAGCCCCGGCAGCGCCGGCAGCAGCACCCAGAGCATGGGCGCCAGCGCTTCTCCCAGCACCTCACCCAGCTCCCCGCCTGCGTCCAACAGCAGCGACTCGAGCACCAGCTCCAGCACGACCAGCACCGACACCACGCAAAGCCGCACGGCGCAAGCCGACCGGAACTAAGCGTGATCGCGCCCCATCAAAGCCGGCTGGCGGCTCGGATGGGGTCTCCCGTTTGAGGGCACAGCAGGTCGGCCAGACATGAAACCGTCGCAGGCATCCACACACAGCAAGTCCGAATTTCTCGATTCGGTCCAGAAAGGCCTGATTCTCGGTACGGCTCTACTCGCGCTGCTGGTGCCGCCTCCGGGCAGCAACTACCGCGAGGTGCCGCCCCGCGCAACCGGCCACACACAGTCCGAGCGCGAATACCGGCCGGTGCGGCTGGCCGATTTCGGCCAGGTGGTGCCTACAGCGGATGTGCGCCACGTGGCCAACTGGACGGTGTACGCGGGCGACCATCAAGACAAGTCCTTCATGATCGTGGACAAGAAGGACGCCAGGGTTTATGTATTCGATCCCGCCGGGCACCTGCGGGCCACCTCGCCGGTGCTGTTGGGTTCGGCGATCGGGGACGACACCGTCCCGGGAATCGGCGACAAGCCGATCGCGCAGGTGTTGCCGGAGGAACGCACGACTCCTGCCGGACGCTTCGTCGCCGAAATAGGGATGAACATGCGCGGCGAAGATGTCGTGTGGGTCGACTACGATGCCGCAGTGTCGATGCACCGCGTGCTGACTTCCAATCCCGCGGAGCGGCGGCTCGAGCGCCTTGCTTCGCCGAGCGTCGAAGACAACCGGATTTCATACGGCTGCATCAACTTGCCGCGCGACTTCTACGAAAAGGTCGTCGGCCCCACCGTCCGCAATGGCGGAGCCATCATCTATGTGCTGCCTGAGACGCGTACTGCGCAACAGGTGTTCGGCTCCTACGATGTCCAATCGATCCTGAACGTGGCCCAGCGGTGAATCGGCAGGGCGTAAAAAACCCTACGCCGTGTCTGTTACCGTTACAAAGCTTGTGCCACCGTAACCGCACTTGATAGGATTGCCCCCGCTGAGCCGGGCCGGTGCCCGGCGGCCGCGCTCGGAGCGCGAATGGACGGGGGATTCGGATGGGTGTGGCGGGACGGGTGGTGAGTGCGGCCGCTTCGTGGGCGCTGATGGGGTTGGGGCAGGCCTTCGCTGCTCAGGTGGCGAACGCCGATTTCGGCGCGCAGCAGCCGTCGGCCGACGCGCGCTACGTTGCTCAGTGGGCGCTGGAGTCGGATGATCATCGCGGCCGGCCCTTCGTGATCGTCGACAAGAAGGACGCGCGCGTTTACGTATTCGAGTCGCGCGGCCGCTTGCTCGGCGCGTCGCCTGCGCTGCTGGGTCAGACGCTGGGCGACAGCTCTGCGCCGGGAGTTGGCGAACACACGCAGGCAGGCGTCGTTCCGGTTGCCGAACGCACGACGCCGTCAGGGCGCTTTGTCTCCGAGCCCGGAACCAATCTCGAGGGAGAGCACGTGGTGTGGATCGACTACGGCTCTGCTTTTGCGTTGCATCGCCTGCGCCCCGGCGCCAGCCGCCAGGAGCGTGAGGCGCGGCTGGCATCGGCGATGCCGGGCGATCACCGCGTGTCGCTGGGCTGCGTCGTCGTCCCGGTGACTTTCTATACCGACGTGGTTCAGCCGCTGCTGGGGCGCACCCGCGCCGTGATCTACGTGCTGCCTGAAGAAAGCTCGGTGCGCGAGACATTCAACTCGCTCTGAGCAGTCTTGCCTGCTCAGTCACCGGTTCGGTTTCAGTCTGTGTTCAGGGCAGGCTTCGTCTTACAGAAACTCCTGGTGGGTGCTGACGCCTTGTTTTCGCCGCGCTTATAGCCTTGAAACAGCTGGCGATGAGGCCGGCCATTCACCCTCGAAATTCAAGGAGTCTCCGAAATGACTGCATCGACCCCGTTCAAAGGCCTGCTCGCCGGTTTGGCCGCCGTTGCCATAGCCGCTATCGCGCAAAGCACGCCACCCAGTACCTCCAAGGACCCGGCCACAAGCGCCGGCCAGCAAAGCACACAGTCCACTCCGATGGGCGACAGCGGCACGTCCAAGACCCCTGCGGCCGCAAGCGGCAGCAGCTCCACCAGCCCGAGCACCGCAGCCGGCGGCTCGAGCACCGACTCAAGCACCAGCAGCAGCTCGACGCCCAGCAGCGGCGGCAGCACGATGGGCGCGAGCGGCGGCTCGACGACCACGACCACCACCACCGACACCACCACGACCGACACCAACGTCGCTTCAAAGAAAACGCAGGGAATGCGCTCGGATCGCAACTAGATTCCAGGCTGTCACACGATAAAAAAACCGGGCAGCGCCCGGTTTTTTTTGGTGGTGACGCGATTATGTCGAACGCCAGTGGTTCTCGGCCACGACGCACCCGCTAATGCGCCATGTGGCATCGGGCTGCTGCTCCAGCGCGAACAGCGCGAGCCACGACTTCGATTCCCTGTCCTTGATCTCCACCAGCTGCAGCACAGTGCCCTCGTCCTCCTCGGCTTTGTGGAACGTGACCGATTGGGACCGGTACACCATCGGGTAGGCGCCACGCACCATCGCGAGGAAACGGCCCGAGCTGCCGATCGCCTGGCGCACCTGGGGCGTGGCGGTATCGAAGGCGCGGTCCGCGTCGTCCGCGGCGAAAGCCTCCAGCTGGGCCGAGATCACCGCCTGGACTTTCTGGACGTCGGCGTCGGAAAGCGGTCCGGCGGTGGCCCTGAGCGCGGCCGACGGCGCGAATGCGAGGACAAGCACCATGAAAAAACGCATGAAGAGCGGGTTCATCCGGCGTCTCCCGATGTCTGACGAGCCAGGGTACGACAGCGCGCGCCGCGCCATATGTAGTCCGAAGACGCTGCGGGCCGTCGGACGCCGCAACCTCTCTACTCGCGGCCTGTGTTGCGCGGGTCTCGTTCGCCCTGATCGGCCCGCGCTTCAAGGTGGCAATGCAGCCGGGCCCACTGGACAATGTTCGTGCGTTTCACGTTAGCGCGGAAGCCTGATACCTGTCTTTGTAGCGCGGAGCCCGGCCGGCAGGTCACAGTGTGGGACGGCGTGCCGGCGCGCGCAAGCAAGCGGTCAGCTCGACTGCTTGTAGGCAGTCTCCGGCAAGGCTGCTATGCAGGCTCGCCAAAAAAAGCGTCGAAACCGCCGGCCGGCTCGTAGCGGCCGTTGCGGTAATGCAGGCGTGTCGGCGCCGGCAGCGCGCGCTGGCGCATGGAGTGCCGCTCGTCGCCCGGATAACAGACGCTGCGTGTGCCCTCGTGCTCGAACGGCTCGGGCTCGACCAGCGGCGGCGGACGCAAGCGCGCCTGCGACAGCGCAGCCGACACGTCGGGATGGCGTGCCAGATGCGACAGGCCGAGGATTTGGGGCGGTGCCAGTTGCATTCGCCCGTCCCAATATTGCTGCAGTGCGGCGCGCGGCGACAGCCACACGCTCTCGGTCGCCTCATGGTTGTCGTGGCGTGGCATCTGGCCCACGGGCACGGGGGCCAGAAAAAAACGCGTATCGAAGCGCTTGCGGCTGACCCCGCCGATCAGCGGCGTGATCCAGCGCGACCAGGGCAGCAGCCGGCTGGCCTCGAGCCGCAACGACATGCGCCCCAGCACATCGCCGAAAGAGTGGCCCTCATGCAGCAGTTGCCCCGCCAGTGCCGCCTCCTGCGCGCCCGCGCCGCGCGCATACAGCACGCCGGTTTCTTCGAAGGCTTCGCGCAGCGCCGCCACGTACAGTGCGGCAGCGGAAAGCTCATCGAGCTGCGGCTCATTGAGCGTAGTGTGCAAGAGCGCCGCCGTTGCGTCGAGATGGACATGCATAGCCGGCAGCATGTCGTTCACGTCGACCTTGCCACCCGGGAATACATGCGCTCCGCCCAGTACGTCGGACAGGCCGTGGCGCTTGATGAGGAAGACCTCCAGACCGGTCGGTCCGTCTCGCAGCATCACGACGCTGGCGGCCGAGCGAACCTGAATACCGGACTCGAGGTTGTGCAGTTCCATATTGCAAGGCTAGCAGAGCCACGATGCGTTACCGATCACCTGCATGACAGTGCTGTCACAAGGCGTGCGCATACGGCTGTGCTCGGCATCGCTTCGCTGCTGAGGCGGCGCGTCAGTGCTTGAGCGCAAGCCGGGCAGCCTTAGTCCGACATGCATTGGGGCAAGGACCTGACGCGGCGCTGCCGGCCTCGCGCTAGTCTGCAAACAGCTGGCTTAGAAGCTGGCCGTTCAACCATTCCAAGTTAGAAGGAGCGTTCGTCATGAGTGCTTTCAAAAAATTCGCTGGCGTGCTCGCCGGTCTTTCCACCGTCGCCGCGATCGGCGTAGCCGTTGCCCAGAGCGAACCACCCAATCCTCTGATCACCAACCCGGCGATTGGGGCGGGCCAGCAAAGCACGCACATCACCCCGATGGGCGAGA